>JAZRAU010000001.1:0-26406 GCA_045634705.1 Eubacteriales bacterium
ACCCGAGCCCTATGGTCCTCGCCACAGATTCCTGTCAGTTTTCACTCACATTACCTGTTACCTTAGATTATACAATTCAAAATGCGCATTCTTTTTGCCCTTTATCGCTCCCACGGTGAGAAAATCCTCTTGACGGACAAGTAAAAACGTGGTAAAATAAACAAGAAAACCAACACAAAGGAGATTCCGTTATGAAACTTCCCTTCAGAATTGACCTCAGCGGCAAGGTCGCTGCTATCACCGGCGGTGCCGGAGTTCTCTGCTCCTCGTTTGCCGAGGCGCTGGCCGAGTGCGGTGCTAAGGTCGCTATCATCGACCGCAACAAAGAAGTTGGCGATCAGGTGGCCGCCAAGATCCGCGAGGCGGGCGGCACGGCCATTATGGTTCCCACCGACTGCCTGGATCCCGAGAGCCTGGAGGCGGCCCACGCCACGATCCTTGCAGAGCTTGGCGAGGTCGATATCCTTGTGAACGGTGCCGGCGGTAACAACCCCCGCGCCACCACCGACAACGAGTATTTTGAGAACGACGATCTTCCCGATCCCGACAAGAAGGATTTCTTCTCGCTGAAGCCCGAGGGCATTCGCTTTGTCTTTGACCTGAACGTTACGGCGGCCTTCCTCACCACCCAGATCTTTGCCAAGGGTATGGCGAAATCGGGCAAGGGCGGCAGCATCCTGAACATCTCCTCTATGAACGCCTACCGTCCCCTCACGAAGATCCCCGCATACAGCGCCGCCAAGGCCGCTGTCTCCAACTTCACGCAGTGGCTGGCCGTCCACTTTGCCGGCACGGGCGTCCGTGTCAACGCCATTGCCCCCGGCTTCTTTGTTTCCCAGCAGAACCGCGCCCTTCTCTTTAACGAGGACGGCACCCCCACCCCCCGTACGGGCAAGATCCTGGCCGCCACGCCCATGAAGCGCTTTGGCGAGGCCGATGAGCTTCTCGGCGGTCTGCTCTGGCTCCTGTCCGAGGGTGCCAGCTTTGTCACCGGTATCGTTCTCCCGATCGACGGCGGCTTCTCCGCTTACTCGGGCGTCTGATCACTGTCTATGGGAGCAGACCCTGCCGCAGGCAGGGTCTGCTCATTATTTATAAGGAGTAAAACCATGTTTACGGACACTTACCTTCCCCTGATTCTTGTGGCCTTTGCCGCAGCGATCACCCTTTGCTACGTGTTTGTCCTTTTTCACAAGGTGTCGCGCCTTAAGATCGAGAATGTGAAGGCGGAGGAGATCCACAAGCACATTCACGACGGTGCCATGACCTTCCTCGTGCGCGAATATAAGCTCATCATCCCCTTTGTTCTGGGCGTTGGCATTCTGCTCACCGTGCTTGGCTTTATCCCCGCCCTTAAGGGCGCCGAGGGCATCGGCTGGCAGGCGGCGATCTGCTTTATCATTGGCGCCTGCTTCTCGGCGGCAGCCGGCTGGATCGGTATGTTCATTGCCACCAAGGCCAACGCGAGAACCGCCGTCAAGGCCCAAAGAGAGGGCATGTCGGGCGCGCTTAAGACCGCCTTTTCCGGAGGTGCCGTGCTCGGCCTTTCGGTCGTTGGCTTCGGACTTCTCGGCCTTGTTTTGATCGCTATTGTCGTTTGCCTCATTACAGGGACCTTGGCTTCCTCGGTCCAGATCCTGACGGGTTACAGCCTTGGCTGCTCGCTCATTGCTCTTTTTGCGCGTGTGGGCGGCGGCATTTACACCAAGGCGGCAGACGTTGGTGCTGACCTTGTGGGCAAGCTGGAGGCCGGCATTCCCGAGGACGATCCCCGCAACCCCGCCACGATCGCCGATAACGTCGGTGACAACGTGGGCGACATTGCGGGCATGGGATCCGACCTTACCGAGTCCTACGTCGGCTCAATCATTTCCTGCCTGACCATGGCCCTGTTTACCGGCAAGACGGGGGTCTTTATTCTCTTCCCCATTCTGCTTTGCGGCATCGGAGCCCTCGCCTCGCTCATCTCGGTGCTGATCGTGCGTGCGAGAAGCTGGAGCGATCCCCACAAGGCCCTGAACATTGCCACCTACATTGCCACGGGCATCGTGGTGGTGGCCGCCGTTCTTCTCTCGATTTTCTACGTTCGTGACTGGCGCCTTATGGTCTCGGTCATTTCGGGGCTTTTGGCGGGTATCGGCGTTGGCTTTATTGCCGAGCTTTACACGTCGGACGAATTCGCCTCGGTCAAGCGCATTGCCAAGGAATCGACCACGGGCCACGGCACCAACATCATTGCGGGCCTTGGCGTGGGCATGAAGTCCACCTGGCTGACGATCGCCTGCCTTGGCGCCGCGATCGCCCTCGGCTACTTCTTTGGCGGCGGCTACGGCATTGCGCTGGCGGCCGTCGGCATGCTCTCGACGGTCGGTATCACCGTGTCGGTCGACGGCTACGGCCCCATCGCCGATAACGCAGGCGGCATTGCCGAGATGGCCGAGATGCCCCACGAGGTGCGCGAGATCACCGACAAGCTGGATGCGGTTGGAAACACCACCGCCGCCATCGGCAAGGGCTTCTGCATCGGGTCGGCGACGCTCACCTCGCTTGCCTTTATCGTTTCGTTCATCGAGGCCGTGAAGCTTCACGTGCCCGGCTTTGAGATCTCGCTGGCCGATCCCAAGGTGCTGATCGGTATGCTGGTCGGTGCGATGCTCCCCTACCTCTTCAGCGCACTGGTCATCGGCTCTGTGGGCCGTGCCGCCAACAAAATGGTGGACGAGGTGCGCGCGCAGTATGAGGCGCACCCCGAGATCCTTGAGGGGAAGCTGGCCCCCGACTACAACCGCTGCATCGACATCTCCACAAAAGCCTCGCTCCGTGAGATGATCGTACCCGGCATCATCGTGCTGGCGGCTCCTGTGACCGCGGGCTTTATCCTCGGTGCCGAGGGCCTTGGCGGGCTTCTCATCGGCGGCCTTGTTTCGGCCATTATGCTGGCTGTGTTCATGGCCAACGCAGGCGGTGCCTGGGATAACGCCAAGAAGTACGTGGAAGCGGGCAACTTTGGCGGCAAGGGCAGCGACACGCACAAGGCCGCCGTCACGGGAGACACCGTGGGCGACCCCTTCAAGGACACCGCCGGCCCTGCGATGGATATCCTCATCAAGCTGATGTCGGTCATTTCGCTGGTGCTGGTGCCCGTGCTTGTCAAATGCACGTCGCTTTGGGACCTGATCGTCAGTCTGCTTTGATCTTATAAAACGGTGGGGTTTTCCCACCGTTTTATTTTCATAAACAGGGGCTTTGCCCCTTTACATTTTTTTACTCATGCTGTATAATTATGGTGTAAGGCTATCTCCAAAAAAAGAACTTGCTAAGAGTAAAAAAACAAGAAAATGCCGCGGTCGTTCATGAAACGGGGATCCTCTTTGACGGAGCGACCGTTACCGAGGATGAAAGAAACCGAGGGTCCGGGGCATAATGATACTATACTTGTCCGGGAGGATGCTTTTTTGAAGCTTGCATTTTTTGATACCAAGCCCTACGACAGGGTCGCCTTTCAAAAGGCGGCTGTGGACACGGGCATCGAGATCAAATATTTTGAGACCAAGCTCACCGAGGATACGGTGGAGCTGGCGGCAGGCCACGATGCCGTGTGCGTTTTTGTCAATGACACAGTGAACGCCGCCGTCATTGACCGCCTCACGGAGCTGGGGATCGGCACGCTGGCCCTGCGCTCGGCGGGCTTTAACAACGTGGACATGAAGCACGCCTTCGGGCGCCTGCACGTTGTGCGCGTGCCCGCCTACTCTCCCTACGCAGTGGCTGAGCATACCATGGCGCTTCTCCTCACCTCGATCCGCCGCATTCACAAGGCCTATATCCGCACGCGCGACTTCAATTTCAGTCTTACGGGCATGACGGGCTTTGACCTGCACGGCAAGACGGTGGGCGTTGTGGGCACGGGCCGCATCGGCCGTGTGTTCATTGACATCTGCCGCGGCTTTGGCATGCGGGTCCTCGCTTACGACAAGTTCCCCGCCCAAGGGCTGGACAACGGTGACACTGTGCGGTACGTGCCGCTCGACACCCTATTTGCCGAGAGCGACATCATCTCTCTCCACTGTCCCCTGACCGAGGAGACCTATCACCTCATTGATGAGGCGGCTCTTAAAAAATGCCGCCGCGGCGTGGTGATCCTCAACACCTCACGTGGGGCGCTGGTCGATGCTGAGGCGCTCCTTGCTGCTATCAAATCGCGCCATGTGGGGGCGGCCTGCCTTGACGTGTACGAGGAGGAGTCCGACATCTTTTTCGAGGACTTCTCGGGCCATATCATTGAGGACGACACGCTGGCACGCCTCATCTCGATGCCCAATGTGATCGTCTCCTCGCATCAGGCCTTCCTCACCGAGGAGGCTCTCGAAAACATTGCGGAAACCACGCTTGAAAACCTCCTTGCACTGGCGCGTGACGGAGAGTGCCCGAACGAGGTCTGCTACAAAAACGGCGCCGCCGAGGACTGCAAAAGAGGAAAATGCTTTTGAAACGCCGATTGCTATCGGCCCCACAGTATACTATGATAAAAAAACGATACGGAGCGTGCTATGAACATTACAAACGATATTAAGTACATTGGCGTCAACGACCACAGCATCGATCTGTTTGAGGGGCAGTACGCGGTGCCGAACGGCATGGCCTACAACTCCTATGTGATTCTTGACGATAAGGTGGCCGTTATGGACACGGTGGACGCCGCCTTTACCCACGAGTGGCTGGACAATCTCCAAAACGCGCTTGGCGACAGAAGCCCCGACTATCTCATCGTTCAGCATATGGAGCCTGACCACTCCGCGAACGTCCTTAATTTCTCGAAGACCTATCCCGCGGCCACCATTGTGGCCTCTGCCAAGGCGTTTGCCATGATGAAAAATTTCTTTGGCACCGATTTTTCCGACAACCGTCTTGTGGTCGGAGAGGGGGACACCCTCTCGCTGGGGAGGCACACCCTTTCCTTTGTGACCGCCCCCATGGTGCATTGGCCCGAGGTCATTGTGACCTATGACGCCTACGACAAGGTGCTCTTCTCTGCCGACGGCTTTGGCAAGTTCGGAGCGCTGGATGCCGACGAGGACTGGGCGTGTGAGGCGAGACGCTATTACATCGGGATCGTTGGGAAGTACGGCGCCCAGGTGCAGGCACTCATCAAAAAGGCGGCAACGCTGGACATTGAGAAGATCTGCCCGCTTCACGGCCCGGTCCTGACCGAGAACCTTGGCTACTACCTTGGCCTTTACAACACCTGGTCGAGCTATCAGCCCGAGGAGGACGGCATTATGATCGCCTACACCTCGGTGTACGGCAACACGAAAAAAGCGGTGCTTCAGCTGGCTGAGGCGCTCCGCGCCAACGGCTGCCCGAAGGTGGTGGTCAACGACCTGGCGCGGTGCGATATGGCCGAGGCCGTGGAGGATGCCTTCCGCTACTCCAAGCTGGTTCTGGCCACCACGACCTACAACGCAGGCATCTTCCCCTTTATGCGTACCTTCCTCGATCACCTGACCGAGCGCGGCTTCTCCAACCGCACGGTGGCCTTTATTGAGAACGGCAGCTGGGCGCCCCTGGCCGCCAAGGTGATGCGCTCAGAGCTTGAGGGCTGCAAGAACCTCACCTTTGCCGACACCACGGTGAGGATCACCTCTGCCCTGAACGAGGAGAGCAAGACGGCCCTCAAGGCGCTTGCCGATGAGCTTTGTAAGGAATACCTGGCGCTTTCCGACGATGCCCCCGTGAAGAACGACCCGACCGCCCTCTTTAACATCGGGTACGGGCTTTACGTTGTCACCTCGAACGACGGTAAGAAGGACAACGGCCTCATCGTCAACACTGTGACGCAGCTCACAAGCACCCCGAACCGCGTGGCTGTGACCATCAACAAGCAGAACTACTCGCACCACGTCATTAAGGGCTCGGGCACGATGAACGTCAACTGCCTGACAGTGGACACGCCCTTCTCGGTTTTTGAGGCGTTTGGCTTTGTCAGTGGCCGTAACGTGGATAAGTTTGCCGACTGTGAGCCCCTGCGCTCCGAAAACGGCCTTGTGGTCCTGCCCCGTTATATCAACGCCTTCCTTTCCCTGAAGGTAGAGCAGTACCTTGACCTTGACACCCACGGCATGTTCATTTGCTCTGTGACCGAGGCACGTGTGCTCTCCGACCGCGAGGCCATGACCTACGCCTACTATCATGCAAACGTCAAGCCGAAGCCCGAGACCGAGGGCAAGCGCGGCTACGTTTGCAAGATCTGCGGCTACGTTTACGAGGGGGAGACCTTGCCTGAGGACTTTATCTGCCCGCTGTGCAAGCACGGCCCGCAGGATTTTGAAGAAATCAAATAATTAAAAGGAGATACTACCATGAAGTACGTTTGCGATCTTTGCGGCTGGGAGTACGACGAGGCCCTCGGTGACGAGGAGAACGGCATTGCCCCCGGCACGAAATTCTCTGATCTTCCCGAGGATTTTGAGTGTCCGCTTTGCGGCGCGGGGAAGGATCAGTTTTCCGCAGAAGAGTAAAAAAGAAAACGGCTCCCAACGGAGCCTTTTTCTGTATAAACGGGGGCAAAAGGGCGCATACTCCAAGTAAATCCAACCAAAGGAGATTGTAAAAATGACCCCCAACCAGAAAGAAACCTCCCTACTGAAGGATCTCAAGGATCAGGAAACGCTTTGCATCGGCAAGTACGGCCGCTATGCGAGCGAAGCGAAATCCGAGGAGCTGCGCTGCCTTTTCAATGAGCTGAAGGCGAACGAGGAGGCGCATCTCAATACCATTACGACAATGATGGACGGCACGGTTCCCGCGGTGGGCGGTACGCTGAAGGCCAACAACGACTGCTGCTGCGCCGCCCCCTATAAGAACGAGGACGATAAGAAGTGCGATGCTTTTCTCTGCCAGGACATGCTGGCCTCCGAGAAGCACGTTTCCACAACCTACAACACCTCTGTGTTTGAGTTCCGCGATCCCGCCGCCCGCAAGATGCTCTCCCACATTCAGGCCGAGGAGCAGCAGCACGGCGAGAAGATCTACGCTTATATGGCCGCCAACGGCATGTATTCCTGATGCCGTTGACACCGGGAATATCAGATCCGTATCGGGCGGATGCCATCGCTGCCGCGATGAAGTCCTGCTCCGCAGAATGAATAAAAAAGCACCCTTAGAGCGCCTGCCGTAGAGCAGGGGCGCCAAGGGTGCTTTTTGTTATCACGCGGCGAAAAGCCCTTGCCGATGTGCGGCAAGATCTTCTGGCGCTCTCCTTATTCCTCTTTCGGGGTTGGCGCTTGGCTCTCCCCCGTCTTTTTGTTCTTTTTCTTTTTCACCTTGCCCGACGGAGCGCCGAGGTCGATGCCCTCGGCAACACAGATCGGTACCACGGTGGAGGGATCGCGGTAGAGGATGCGGTTCCGGAACTTTTCGGGCACGGGCGAGAAGTCCTCGCTGCGCTCGGCCAGCTTATCGTGCCAGGTGTTGTAAAACTCGGTGAAGCGCCCCTCATCGAGGGCCTCACGGATCTTGGCCATAAGCTCGTTGTAGAAATAGAGGTTGTGAATGACAGCCAGGCGCATACCGAGAAGCTCACGCGCCTTGAAGAGGTGGCGGATATACGAGCGCGTGTAGCGGCGGCATACGGGACAGCCGCACGCCTCGTCGATCGGCTTTTCATCGGCGTAATACTGCTCGTTATTGATGTTCATCTTCCCATGCCAGGTAAAGAGGTTGCCGTGGCGGGCGTTGCGCGAGGGCATCACGCAGTCAAAAAAGTCAACGCCGCGGTACACAGCCTCAAGAATATTCTGGGGGGTGCCAACGCCCATAAGGTAGCGCGGCTTGTTCTTCGGCATATGCGGCTCCACCGCCTCAATGATGCGGTACATCTCCTCGGCCTCCTCACCGACGGCAAGGCCGCCAATGGCGTAGCCGTCAAGGTCGATCTCGGCAGTGCGGCACATATTCTCGATACGCAGATCGGCAAAGGTACTGCCCTGGTTGATGCCGAAGAGCATCTGGTGAGGGTTGACGGTATCGGGGAGAGAATTCAGGCGCTCCAGCTCGTTCTTACTGCGGAGGAGCCAGCGGAGCGTCCTCTCGCTGGAGGCCTTGGCGTACTCATAGGTCGTGGGGTTTTCTACGCACTCGTCAAACGCCATGGCGATCGTTGAGCCGATGTTGGACTGGATGCGCATGCTCTCCTCGGGCCCCATAAAGATCTTTTTGCCGTCCATGTGGGAATTGAACCACACCCCCTCCTCATAGATCTTGCGGATCTTGGCGAGGGAAAAGACCTGAAATCCGCCCGAATCGGTGAGAATGGGGCGGTCCCAATTGAAAAATTTGTGAAGGCCGCCCATGGCGCGGATCAGCTCGTCTCCCGGGCGGATGTGCAGGTGGTAGGTATTGGACAGCTCGACCTGACAGCCGATCTCCCTGAGGTCAGCCGTGGAGATGCCGCCCTTGACGGCGGCACTGGTGCCAACGTTCATAAACACGGGGGTCTCGATCACGCCGTGGATCGTGGTCATACGGCCGCGGCGGGCCTTGCCCTCGGTCTTCAAAAGCTCAAACATAGGGTTCCTCCGTTAATGCTGGATGCGGTTGAATTCGCGATCCAACCGATGCTTGGTCATAATAAAAGCGATCGGCCGTCCGTGAGGGCAGACCGTGATATCGGGGCGTGCAAGGACACGCTCACAAAGCCACTTGATGTGGGCCTCGTCATAGCGGCGACCGCCCTTGATCGCGGCCTTGCAGGCTACCTGCCAAAGGGCACGCTCACGGCGGCTGCCGTCGGCGGCGGCGGGGCTGCCCGCCCCCTCGGAGAGCGAGGCCAGCATCTCGGTAAAGAGGGCCTCGGCGGCCTCGGGCGATACGGCCGAGGGAATGGCATCGATCTCAGCGCCACTCTCGGTCTCGGTATAGGAGAAGCCGACCGAAAGAATGTCCTCGCGGTATTCGGCCGCGGCGGCACGCTCGACGGCGGCGAGGGGGACCGAAAGCGGAAGCAGCAGCCCCTGTGAGGCGGTCTTCCCTGCCGTGCGTTGCTCGGCCAGCAGGTCCTCAAAGAGGATCCTCTCGTGCGCGGCGTGCTTATCTATGACAAGAAGCTCCTCGCCCCTCTCCACAAGAACGTAGGTGGAGAACGCCTCACCGATGACAGTAAAGGGCGTGTCCGCGGTGGGAGCGGTTGGCTCGGCTATGGTGGCAGTCATGGGGACGGGCGCTTCCCTCTCGGCGATCGGCTCGCCGCCATAGGTAAAGACGGGGGCCGCGGCCACAGAGGGGGCGGAGGTACGGCGCTCCTCGGCGTAGTCGGCAAGGACACGGAGAGAGGCGGCGGGGGTCAGCTCGGTGCGTGGGGCGGCCTCGCCCTCGCGGCGGGGGGCCGCAAAGGCGGAAGACGGCACAGGCGCAGGCGAGGGCGCGGGAGGCGTGCGCGTAGGCAGCTCGATACGGATCGGCTCGCTCTTTGGCACGGCGTTCCCACGCATGGGGGCGGTGGGGGCAAGCTCGGGGCGGTAGGCCGCTTCGGTCAGGGCGCCGCGCACCGCGTGATAGACGATCTCAAACACAGGGCGCTCATCGGAAAAGCGAATTTCAAGCTTTGCGGGGTGGACGTTGACGTCCACAGCGCCGGGGGCTATCGTGAGAAAGAGGGCCGCCGCAGGGAATTTCCCGGGGGCAATGTATGAGGTATAGGCCTGCTCCAGGGCGGCCTGCATGGTCTTACTGCGGACGTAGCGGCCGTTGATGAAGAAGCTCTGACGGTTGCGCGTACCTGCGACATTGTCGCTTCTGCCAACGTAGCCCGAGAGCGTCATGCCCGACATCTCGCCCTTGACGGAGAGCATCTTTTTGGCAAACTCGCGCCCCTCAATGGCGTGCAGAACGCCAAGCACGTTGCCGTCCCCCGGCGTTGAAAAGCGCGCGGTGCCGTCAACAATGAGGGTGAGGGCCACCTCAGGATGCGAGAGGGCGACCTTCTCGGCATAGGCGGTGGCCGCCTGCGCCTCGGTGACGTCCTTTTTTAAGAACTTGCGCCTGGCGGGAACGTTGCCGAACAGCTCCTTGACGACCACGGTGGTGCCGATGCGGCAGCCGACCTCCGAGACCTCGGTGATCTTCCCGTACTCGCTGACGAGCAGAGTGCCACACTCGGCCTCTGCCGTCCGCGTGACGATCTCCATGACCGAGACCCCCGCAATGGCGGCCAGCGCCTCACCACGGAAGCCGAGTGTCAGGATCGCATCAAGATCCTCGGCGTTCTTTATTTTGCTCGTGGCGTGGCGTTGCAGCGCCACAGGGAGATCCTCCGAGGCGATGCCGCAGCCGTTATCGCTGACGCGGAGAAGGGCAACGCCGCCGCGCCCTACCTCGGCCGTGACGGCAGTGGCGCCCGCATCAATGGCATTTTCGAGAAGCTCCTTTAATACCGAGGCGGGGCGGTCCACCACCTCGCCGGCGGCGATCAGGTTCGCGACCTCCTCGGAAAGCAGGTTGATCTTTCCCATAATGTCTCCTTTGGGGAATGTCAGTCTTTCAGCATTCTTTTCAGCTCAAAAAGAAGGTTCATGGCCTCAATGGGCGTTAAGGTATTGAGGTCAACGGCGCGGATCCTTTCCGCGGCCTCATCGGCTTCACTTCTCTGCACCGTGCCGAAAAGGTCAAGCGGAGCCGCGTCCTCATGGCGGACAGCGGGGGAAGGGGCGCCGACGCCCTCCTCGATGTCCGAGAGGATCTTCTTCGCGCGGCGGACAACGTCCGCAGGGATGCCGGCAAGCTTTGCGACCTCAATGCCGTAGCTGTCATCGGTGGCGCCGCGGACGATCTTGCGGAGGAAGATGATGCCGTCACCGCGCTTTTTGGCGGCGATGCTGTAATTAACGATGCCGGGAAGCTCGGCCTCCAGCGACGTCAGCTCGTGATAATGCGTGGCAAAGAGGGTGCGCGCACCGATCCTTTTGTGGGTGTACTCGGCCACGGCGCGGGCAATGGACATGCCGTCATAGGTGGAGGTGCCGCGGCCGACCTCATCGTAAATGATGAGCGAGCGGCCGGTGGCGTTCTCTAAAATATGCGCCACCTCGTTCATTTCCAGCATAAAGGTGGACTGGCCCGAGGCAAGGTCATCCGAGGCGCCGACGCGGGTGAAGATCTTGTCGGCGATGCCGATGACCGCCTCACGCGCGGGCACAAAGGAGCCGATCTGCGCCATAAGGGTGATGAGCGCCACCTGGCGCATATAGGTCGATTTACCAGCCATATTCGGGCCGGTGATGAGGTAGAGACGGTCACGCTCGGTATCGAGGAAGGTATCGTTCGGAACGAAGTAGCTGTCCTTAACAAAGCGCTCAACGACAGGGTGGCGCCCGTCACGAATGGTCAGCTCTCCGCTCGTCTCGATCTCGGGACAGACGTAATTGTTCTTGACAGCGACCTCGGCCAGCGAAAGATAACAGTCAAGGGCAGCAAGGCGCGCGGCCGTGTCCTGAATGCGCGCGGCGGCCTCAGCCGTTTTCAGGCGCAGGGCGGTAAAGATCTCGTACTCCAGGGCAGCCAGCTTATCGGCGGCGCCCAGCACCGTGGTCTCCATTTCCTTCAACTGCTCGGTGATGTAGCGCTCACAGTTCGTGAGCGTTTGTTTTCTTATGTAGCGGTCGGGCACCTCGGCAATGTTGGATTTTGTGACCTCGATGTAATAGCCAAAGACCTTGTTGTATCCGACGCGCAGGCCCTTAATGCCTGTGGCCTCGCGCTCACGGGCCTCGATCTCCTCGATCCAGCCCTTGCCGTTCTCGCGCACGCCGCGCAAGTAATCGACATCGGCATTATAGCCCGCCTTGATCATACCGCCCTCACGCACGGTGAAGGGGGGATTTTCCACGATCGCGGCCTCAATGGTCTCGTAAACGTCGTAAAGCGGATCAAAGCCGCGGCAAAGCTCGGAAAGCCCCTCGCTCTTGCAACCTTCGAGAAGCGAGAGCAACACGGGAAGCTCCGCGATGCTGGTGGCGATAGCGCGCAGGTCGCGGGCCGAGGCGGTGCCGTAGACCACGCGGGCCGAGAGGCGCTCAAGATCCAAGACGTGCGAAAGAAGCTCACGCATCTCCTCGCGGAGAAGGTACTCGCGCGCAAGGTCGCCGACCGCGCTCTGGCGGCGGCGGATCGCGCCCGCCGAGATGAGGGGACGAAGCACCCAAGAGCGCAAAAGGCGCGCGCCCATGGAGGTCTTGGTCTTATCCAGCACCCAAAGGAGAGAGCCGCGCTTTTCCTTTGAGCGCATGGTCTCACAAAGCTCCAGGTTGCGGCGCGTGGCCAGGTCAAGCTCCATAAACTGGCCGTCGGTATAGACGGTCAGCTCGCGGGCGAAGGTCGGCTCACACTTCTGGGTCTCACGGATGTACGAGAGAAGCGCACCGACGGCAAGCAGGAGACAGTCGCCCCCCAGCTCACGCGCGCGCTCGCCAAAGCAAAGCTCGCACTCACGGCGGGCGGTAGCCTCATCAAAGAGGCGTGTAGCACGGTCCTCAATGCGTGTGGAAAAGCGCTCCTCAAGAAAGGTGCAGACCTCGAGACAGCCCTCTCTGGCAATATTGATGACCGCCTCACGCGGGGAAAAGACACCAAGCTCGTTCGTCAGGCGCGAGAGGCGGTCCTCCCCCTCAATGAGGGTGGCGCTCACCTGCCCCGTAGAAACGTCGGCAAACGCAAGGCCGACACCCGTCGCACCGTAGGCGAGGGCGGCGAGGTAATTGTTGCGCCCCTCCTCAAGCACCGTGGCATCGGTGACTGTGCCGGGCGTGACCACACGCACTACCTCACGGCGCACGATGCCACGGGCGGCCGAGGGATCCTCGGTCTGCTCACAGACCGCGACCTTGTAGCCCAGCTCAACCAGCTTGCCGATATAGACGTCCGCCTTGTGGAAGGGAACGCCGCACATGGCGGCGCGCAGGCCCTCTCCGCAGTCACGCCCTGTAAGCGTCAGCTCAAGGTCACGCGAGACGGCAACGGCATCCTCAAAGAAGCACTCGAAGAAATCACCAAGGCGATAGAGCAGAATGTAATCGGCATACTGCCCCTTGATCTGTAGGTACTGCGCCATCATGGGCGACGGGTTTTTAAGCTCCGCCGCGGCCGAAAGAACGTTCGACATCTCAGTGACAGCCGCTGCAGCTGGCACAGTCGTGCGTGCAGCCGGGAGTCTCGCCAAAGGCATAGTAGGAGAGGTCGGCATTCACAGCCGACATCAATTCATTGACCGCGGCCTGAGCCTCCTCCAGCGCACGGTACACAGGATGGGAGCGAACGGCGTCGGTGAGCTCGGCAACGCGGGTGTTGAGCGCATCGGCCGAGCGGTTCTCCTCCTCGGTGGGGGCGGGCTTCGCATACAGCTCACCAAGCAGGGTACGCGCGGTGCGGTACTCGGCGAGAAGCGACGAGAGCTCAGCATCGGCGTCGTAGGCCGCCTTGGCGGCGTTAAAGGTGATCACGGCAGTCTCCTTGGCTAAGGTCTCCCCAAGGAGCTTTGCGGCTTCCTTAACAGTCATTTTGTATCCTCACTTTCCTTGACCGTGCCGTACATCGCATAAGCATCGGCGCGGTCGATATGTACGTTTGTCCATTCGCCAGAAAGGGCGGGGTCGGCGGGGAGGTGAACAAGCTTGCCCCCCTCGGTCCTTGCCGAATAGAGGTCGGGGTTTTTCGAGGGCCCGTCCACCAGAACGCGAAGGGTCCGCCCCTCATAGGTCTTTCCGATCTCGGCCGAGATCGAGGCTTGAAGATCGAGAAGGCGGCGCATACGGTCAGCCCGCATCTCCTCGGAAAGATATCCCTCCATGGCGGCGGCGGGGGTGCCGCGGCGGCGCGAATAGAGGAAGGAATAGACCATATCGTAGCGGACGGCACGAAGGACGTCCAGCGTGGCCTCAAAGTCGGCCTCCTCTTCCCCCGGAAAGCCCACGATGATGTCGCTCGTCAGGACGATGCCGGGACGAGCGGCGCGGAGCTTGTCCACGATCGAAAGGTAGCGCGCCGTATCGTAACGGCGGTTCATGGCGCGAAGGATGCGGTCGCTTCCCGATTGCAGGGGGAGGTGAAAGGCAGGGGCGATCTTCTCTTCCCTGCCGATGACCTCGATAAGGCGGTCCGAAACGTCCTTCGGGTGGCTGGTCATAAAGCGGAGAATGAAGTCTCCTTCAATGTGGGCAAGGCGCGAAAGCAGGTCGGCAAAATCGCACTCGCCCGCATAAGAATTGACGTTCTGTCCAAGGAGCAGGATCTCCCTGGCACCGCCCTCGGCGAGAGCACGCACCTCCGAGACGATCGCCTCCGCCGAGCGGCTCCGCTCACGGCCGCGGGTGTAGGGAACGATGCAATAGGAGCAGAAGTTGTTGCAGCCGTACATGATGCTGACCGAAGCCCTGCGCCTGTCACGGCGGTAGGGCACGATCCCCTCCGAGAGCGTCGGCTCCTCGGTGCGGAGGAAGGAGCGCCCACGCCCCGCAAGGCGCGCGGCAATGGCCTCCGGCAGGCGCGCGAGCGAGGCGGGATCCAGCGTAAAGTCCACGTAAGGGTAGCTTTTCCGGATCTCCTCAATGCGATGCTCCTCCGCCGACATACAGCCAAGGACACCGATGAGGGCACCGTTTTTCTTTTTTTGGTGCTTTAAGCCGCCGATGATCGAAAGCACCTTTTTCTCGGCATGCTCACGCACAGCGCAGGTGTTGACAAGGATGAGGGCGGCATCCTCGGGCCCCTCAACGGGGTGGTAGCCCATCATGGAAGCAAGCCCCAGGAGCTTTTCGCTGTCTGCCTCATTTTGCTGACAGCCAAAGGTCATCACCGCCACACCGACGCACTCACCGCGCGCGGCACGTTTTTCATTTTCACGGCGGACCTCCCCGATCGCATCGAGGGGGAGAGGGTGGGTTTCGGGCATCGTTTCAAACTCCGTAATATTCTTTACTTATAAATCATATCATAAGAATAAAGAAAAAGCAAGAGGCGCCGTGGAAAAAGCTCGGGTAAAAAGGGGGGAGCTCACCCCTCGGCAAAGGCGCGCTCACCGACAAAAAAGCGCTCACCGACGTCGCCCGCGCCCATAATCACCACCGCATCGCCCTCACGGGTGTGTGCATCCAGCCACAAAGCGGCAAGCTCCGGCGTTTTGAGATAGAGCGCCGTGGGGCCGATCGCGGCGGCAAGATCGCAGGCGGATGGCCCAAGGCTCCTGTCCTCTCTGGCGGCGTAGGTATCCACCACCACCGTGCGGTAAGCCGCCGAAAAGGCTTGGGAAAACTCGGTAAAGAGGCCGCCTGTACGGGTGTAGGTGTGGGGCTGATAGACACAGAACAGCCGTCCGCGCGGCGAAAGAGCCGAGAGCGAGGCGCGGATCTCGGTGGGGTGATGCGCGTAATCGTCATAGTAGTCAACACCGGAGAGGGTGCCGCGGTATTCAAGGCGCCGCCCGATGCCCGGGAAAGAGGAAAGCGCCGAAAGGACCGCCTGCGGTGTGACACCGACGGCGCGGGCCGCGGCCGCAGCCGCGAGCGCATTTTCCGCGTTGTGGCGGCCCCGCAAACGGAGCGTGACCCTGCCAAGGCGCTCCCCCCGCTCCCAAAGGGTAAACTCGGTGGCATTTTCCCCAAAGGAGAGGTCGGTGGCGCGAAGGTCGGCCCCCTCGGAAAAGCCAAAGGTGACGGTAGGGACCACAAGGGCTGCCGCCGCCTGCCTTGCGCCCTCATCGTCACGGTTGACGACTGCCACGCGCACCGAGGGCAGGGAGAGATAGCGCGAAAAGGAGGCGATCACCGCCTCGCGGCTCGGAAAATAGTCCGGGTGATCCCACTCAGCATTGGTGAGAACCGCCACGGTGGGAGAAAAGGCAAGAAAGGCATCGCCGTATTCGCACGCCTCAAAGACGAGGGCGCCGCCACCCCCCTTTTTGTAGCCGTCAAGCTGCCCCCGGAGCGGAGCGCCGACGGCAAGCGTCGGGCGGCGGCCATCGGCCTCAAGGATCGCACCGCACATGGCGGCGGTGGTGCTTTTGCCGTGGGTGCCCGCAACGCCAATGCCCTCGCAATAGCTTCCCATAAGCGCGCCGAGAAGATCGGCACGCGAAGCAAGGGGGATCCCCCGCGCCTTGGCGGCCAGCATTTCGGGGTGTTCTTTCGGCACGGCGGTTGAATAAACCGCAAGGTCGGCGTCTATAATAGGACCGTCAGCGGCAGGGGATGTCACCGCGATCCCCGCCAGTGAGAGTGCCATGGCCCCGTCAAGCGAGCCGCTGTCCGAGCCTGTGACGGCGTACCCCTTATCGGCAAGGAGGCGCGCAAGCACGCGCATACCCGCCCCGCAAATGCCGATCATGTGGATCCTGTGCGCTTCCGAAAGCCAGACGGCAAGCTTTCCTTCTCTTGCATAGCCTGTGTTCTCTGTCGCCACGATATTGCCCTCCTCGTCAAGGTTGTCTATTTTATCGCAAAATGCGCGCTGCCAAACAAAAATCGGTCACAAGTTCGGTGAAAAAAGTTCATATTCGTGTGCTTCTTAGGTCACAATCCGAGAGTATAATGGAAATGTCAGAACATACACGCTTTAGAAGAAAGGAATTTCAAATGCAGATCACAGACATCAAAATCAGAAAGTTTTTCGACGAGGGCCCCATGAAGGCCGTGGTCTCTGTCACATTTGACGAGGCGCTGGCCGTGCACGACATCAAGGTCATTTACGCCAGAGACCGTTATTTTATCGTAATGCCCTCCAGGAAAAATCCCGACGGTACCTACCGCGACATCGTTCACCCAATCAACGCCGCCTTCCGCGCGGAGCTGGAAAACGCCGTGATCGACGCCTATAACGTTCAGCTCATCGCCTACCGCGAGAATGAGGCTATGGAGGAAGCTGAGCGCGCCGCCGCCGAGGCCTATCTCTGAAAAACCAAAGCCTGCCGCTATAAAAGGATATGCGCCACGCAAAAACTGCGTGACGCATATTTTTTTGTTTCGGTGATCGAGATGCAAGGTTTTGTTTTCGTTTTACCGAGATTTTTGGTGATGTGCGTGGATTTTTCGGTCAAAAAGAAAAGAGACGGGGGCCGAGAAAACAAGCGCCTGCCGCGGCGAGGGAGAGCGAGAAAAAACCGGAGCGGGTATGACTTGACAAGAGGACGGGAATTTTGCTATACTATCGGCAGTAAACGTGTGAGGTGACGGTATGAGGATCTGCATTTACGGCTCAGCAAGCGATGACATTGCGCCCGAGTTTTTGTCCGCAGGCGAGACGCTTGGCGAGGCGCTGGCGCGGCGCGGAATTGGCCTTGTGTTCGGCGGTGGTGGCCGCGGTCTTATGGGCGCGGCGGCGCGCGGTGCGGCGAAGGTTGAGGGGGCCGAGATCATCGGCGTTGCCCCCACCTTTTTTCCCGACGGTGCGTTTTCCCCGCATTGCACCGACTTCATCTCCACCGAGACGATGCGCGAGCGCAAGCAGACAATGGAAGACCTTTCCGACGCCTTTGTGGTAACACCGGGCGGCATTGGCACTATGGAGGAGTTTTTTGAGATCTACACTCTCCGCCACCTCGGGCGTACGGAAAAGCCGATCGCTCTTCTCAACACCCGCGGCTTCTTTGACCCACTCCTTTCGCTCCTCTCCTCCATGGAGGACGAGGGCTTTTTGCCCCGCGGCGACCTTGATCTTTTGACCGTCAGCGAGGACCCTTGCGCCCTGCTTGACGCTCTTATAAAATGAAAAAGCCCCCGATGGGGGCTTTTGACTTAGAAACGGCGGTGGATACGCTCAATAAGAACGCCGTCAAGGAGAAGCGTCATGGTGGCGCGGACGTTGCCGGGGTAAAAGCGCACGGTGATGCGATGGCCGCCGACCGTAGCGGTGAGGGTATAGGCCAGCTCAAAAACTCCCCGTTGCTCAGCGTACACCTTGCCGTTGACCGAAAGCTCGGTGAGGCCGTAAGAGCGCGTAACCGCGATATGCAAGCCGCAGCGCTCGGTAAGGATCAGCGTGCGGCGGCGAGGCACGGCCTCTCGCAGGGGGGGCGTATCGGTGGCATCGGCAGGGGCATCCCCCACGCTGTCACCGATCTCGGCTGCTTCGGGATCCTCCATAAGCGCCCCGAGCATCGCCTCGATCTCGTCAAGCTTCGGCGGGGTGCTTTTTTCCAGGCGCCGAGCGGCGAGGGCGGCACGAAGCAGGGTATAGAGAAAATAGAGATGAAAGAGGGTATCCGCAAGGCCAATGCCGTAGCTGTATCTTAACGAGAACAGAAAAAGAAGCAGGGTGTCCCCACCGTAAAGCACAGTGGCAAAAAGCAGAACGCGGCGGCTCTCTCTTCCGTAATACCAAAGAAAAAACCAAAGTGCCGAGAGGCAAAGGCCGAGAAAGATGCCCACGGTAAGAACGGCGGTTTCTCCGAGGCGCCGGGAAAGCGCCGCCAGGAAGGAATATACAAAGGTCGTGAAAAAGGGCGAAAGGATCAGTGTGAAGGACGAATCCGAAAGCGTCAGAATGAAATTGACAGCGCCGAAAAGCGCGATCACAAAAAGATCGACAAGACCGCGGCGCTGTCGGCGCATTTCGATGAGCAATCTTTGCATGCACATCCCTCCTTCCCCATGATTTTGAAATATTGTAGCATACATTTCCACCGCTGTCAAGCGCGAGAAAGGAAAGTGAGGAGTTTATGGTGTATCTTATCAGCGCCTGCCTTTTGGGCATTCCCTGCCGCTACGACGGGGCAAAAAAGCCGATCTCGCCCGAGATCGCGGCGCTCATGGCCGAGCATACCCTCATTCCCGTCTGTCCCGAGGTGCTGGGCGGCCTCCCGACACCGCGGCCGCCCGCCGAAAGGCAGGGGGAGCGCATTGTCACGTGCGAGGGGAGCGACGTGACGGAGGCCTATCGCCGCGGTGCCGAGGAGGTCCTGCGCCTTTGCCGTCTCCACGGGGCGGCGGGGGTGATCCTTAAGGACCTCAGCCCCTCCTGCGGAACGAACGGCATCTATGACGGCAGCTTCACGCGGACGCGGGTGACGGGCCTTGGCGTGACGGCCGAGCTGCTTTTTTCGGCGGGGATACCGATCCTTGACGAAGGCGGCCGGGCGGAGGAGCCAAAAGAAAAATAAAAAAATCGCCTCGGGGGCTTGCAATCGGTGTCGAAAATGGTATAATTATAGTATAGGTTATCGTGGCTTTTCAGAGGGCGGCGGCACTTTACCGAAGCCACGCTCTCCCCATGACACATCGTTTTGTAAACCTTACCTTGCCAAAACGGAGGTATCAGCATGGATTTTGAAAATACCTGGAACGAGACAGGCGCCGGCATCATTATCAAGGTTTTCGGCGTTGGCGGTGCGGGCAATAACGCCATCAACCGCATGATCTCCAACAATATCCACGGCGTGGAATTCATTGCCGTGAACACGGACGGGCAGGCGCTCCGCGCCTCAAACGCCTCGTGCAAGATCGAGATCGGTCAAAAGACCACGGGCGGCCGCGGTGCCGGCTCCAACCCCGAGATCGGCCGTCAGGCGGCTGAGGAGAACATGGATGAGATCTGCGACCGCATCCGCGGCGCGGACATGGTCTTTGTGACGGCGGGCATGGGCGGCGGCACGGGCACGGGCGCAGCTCCTGTCATTGCGGCGGCGGCGCGCGATATGGGGATCCTCACGGTGGGTATCGTGACGATGCCCTTTGCCTTTGAGGGCAAAAAGCGCATTGCGCAGGCCGAGGCGGGCGTGGAACGCCTGCGTGCTGTGGTCGACTCACTCATCGTCATTCCGAACGACCGCCTGAAGCAGGTCTCGGACAACAAGATCACGCTGGAGAATGCCTTTGCCATTGCCGACGATGTGCTTTTGCAGGGTGTGCGCTCGGTCTCCCAGCTCATCAACGTGCCGGGCTTTATCAACCTTGACTTTGCCGACGTCAGCACCATTATGAAGGATGCGGGCCTCGCGCATATGGCCATGGGCCGCGGCAAAGGGCCCGATAAGGCCGAGATCGCCGCGAAGCAGGCGATCTGCTCTCCCCTCCTTGAAACCTCGATCGCGGGGGCCACGGGGATACTTGCCAGCATCACCGGCTCGCCCGATGTACCGCTGGATGACATTTACCTCGCCTCCAACATCATTGCCGAGGAGAGCCACCCCGACGCCAACATCATCTGGGGCACGACCTTCGATCCTGAGCTGACCGACGAGCTTCGCATTACGATCATCGCCACAGGCTTTGAGGGTGCGACCAAGCCCCTCGGCACGGCGGCGCCGCGCGTGACCGCCGAGATCGGTGAGCCCGTCTTTACGGGGGCCACCGCCGAGACTCCCTCGGCTCCTACGGTGCCGAAGACGCCGACGGCCACGCTTTCCGACGAGGATTTTGAGGACGCCCTTTCGGTGTTCCACAAGCCCTTTAAGGGCGCAAAGCGCGACATCTAATTCGGGGCTTTCGCCTTTGGGCATAACCGCAAACAAAAAGAGTTGTATTGCTTTTGCAATCCAGCTCTTTTTTGCATCTTTGTAATTTGCATCGCTTTTATGGTTGAAAACCTGCGGTTTTCTTCCACCTTTTTTATTTGTTTGCTATCGCCGCTCGCTTCCTCTCGTCGTACCCTTGTACGCCTTCGGGGCGCGATCGGCAATTTCTGCTCCAAATCCGTTTGCCCCGGGGCTTTCACCGGGCATAACCGAGAAAAAAACAAGAGCCATATGTGGCTCTTGTTTTTTATTTCAGTAATTCTTCCTCCCCGAAGCGATAGGCGGCGTTGCAGAAGCGGCAGGTGACCTCCAGCGAGCGGTCATGGCCCTCGGCCACCTCCTCATCAAGCATACGAGTGATCTCGTCCTTGCCGACACGGCGAACGGCCGAGAGCATGCGCTCACGTGAGCAATCGCAGACGTAACCCACCTCCAGCTCATCAAACACGTCAAAGGGGATGCCCTCCATAGCCAAAGCGGCGATCTCACGGAGCGACATTCCCGCGGCAAAGCGGCGGGAAATGTCATAAAGGGCCGGGGCGTTCTCCTCCAGCCGCGCGATCACCGCCTCATCGGCAAAGGGCAGAAGCTGAATAAGGACTCCGCCGGCGGCAAGGCAGGTGAGGTCACGGTCCACGGTGACGCCGAGGGCGCAGAGCGTGGGCACCTGCTCACTCTCGGCAAAATACTGCGTAACATCCTCAGCGATCTCACCGCTGACAAGGCCGACCGTGCCGACGTGGGGCTCGGGCGAGCCGTCCTCACGGATGACGGCGAGGGTGCCGCGGCCTACGGCACCGCCAACATCGAGCTTACCGTTCTTTTTGAGGGGGAGATCGACGCTGGGATTTTCAATGTACCCCTTGACATTGCCGTAGTAATCCGCCGTGGCCAGAAGCTTGCCGATCGGGCCGTCACCGCTGACCGAAAAGGTGATGCGGTTTTCCTTCTCGCCCATCAGCGAGCCGACCATAGAGGTGGCGGTGAGAAGGCGGCCGAGAGCGGCCGAGGCCGTGGGGGTGGTACGGTGATAGCCGATTGCGGCGTTGACAATGTCACGCGTGTCGGCAACGAGAATGCGGGCGCTGCCGTCCTCGGACATGCCGCGAAGAATTTTTGCCATAATACATCTCCTTAAAGAGTGGCGGCAGGCTTTTCGGCCCTGGCCACGAAGTAAAGGCGGTCACATTCGACCGCAGTGGTATCGGTGTAGGGGGCGGAGCCGACCGCAAGGGGCGTAAAGCCCGCGCAGCGAAGCTCCTTCAGCATCCGCTCGGTAGGATACATACGCTCACGCGTGTAGGCATCGCCGCGGCGGTAGGTGCCGTCCTCAGTGCGGGAAAAGACGGTCACGTAGAAGTCAGCCAGCGAGGTCCTTGGGTTGTACTCGTTTTGCCAGATGCAGAAGGCGTCCTCGCTCTCGTAGGTGTAGGTATTGTCGGCGTAGATCGCCTCAAATTTTCTGCGGCTGTTGAGATCAAAGAGGAAAAGACCGCCGGGGGTGAGGTAGTTATGCACAAGGGCAAGCATCTTACGGAGATCGTGGTAGGTGGTAAGGTGGTTGACGGTGTCAAGGCAAGAGACCACCGCCTCCACCGTACCGTAAAGCTCAAAGGAACGAAGGTCCTGCATAAGCCAAAGGCACCGATCGGCAAGGCCCGCAGCCTCGGCGGCGCTGTGGGCGGCAGTCAGCATCTCCGCCGAGCCGTCCACGCCGACCATATCGTAGCCGCGGCGGGCAAGCTCCACCGTCATGCGGCCGCTGCCGCAGCCGAGGTCAAGGACTGAGGTGACAGCGCCTGCCCCGTAACGGTGAAAGGCCTCCTCGGCGGCATCGGCCCACGCAGCGTAATCAAGCTCACGGTTCCATTGATCGTAATACGGAGCCAAAAGGCCATAGATGTCGCTCATAGGCGCTCCTTTCATTGTAGAAACGTTTGTATTTGCGTTTTCTATTGTTTTTTTCGATGTATTTTGTGTTTTCTTGACTGAAATCGGCGTTTTTATAAAAACGGTAGGCACCGTATTCCTTTCGCCTTTTTGCTTGGTCAAACGCCGCCAAAGCGAAGCATGACCTCGTCGAGGTTCAGGCGATCCTCAGCGTAGGCGCGGCGCAAAAGAGGGGCGGGGATATACTCGTCGTATTTCTCAAAGCAGGGGGCCTCCCCCTCCCCGACAAGTTCGAGGGGGGTGGGAGGAGAATTCCGCAAAAGATCGGAAAGGGCCGAGAGCAGGCGCTCGCCGTCCTCGCGGCGCGCCTTGAAGGTAAGATAGCAGCACCCCTCACCGCGGATCTCAGAGATGCCGAGAGCCGAGGCGTAGTGCGAAAGCGTGCGGCGGGCGGCGCGGAAGCCACGCGTGCCGAGCCAAGGAAAGAGGACAAAGCTGCTCCCACCAAGCGAGATGAGAGGAGAGCGCCCCACCCCCGCGGCGCGGGCCGTGTGGCGCGCCAGCTCCAAGCGGCGGGCGGCGGCAGGCATCAGATAGGGGTACTCCTCGTCACCGAGAAGGACCTCCTTCATTTTTTCAAGAATACGGGTCGAGATCTCGCCCGTGCTGCCGGGCCAGGAGATCTCCATTTTCCCTTCGACGCCGTGGACAAAGACCAAGCGGTGAGCGTGGTCGATCTCCTCCACCTCCCAAACACGCCCCGCAAGCGCAAAGCGGTCACCGACGGGCGGAGGCGTTGTGATCGTGCCGATCTCATCCGAGCCCGCACGGACGGTGAAATCCTCACTGTCGGCAAAGACGGCATAAAACTTGAAGCTGGACGTCAGGCGCTCGCCCGTAAGTCCGACGATGCAGCCCCCCTCCTCGGTGAGCTCAATGTGATCGCCCTCGACCATGGAGACGAGAAGCTCACGGTAATCCTCTGGGGCGAGGTGGCAGAAGGCGGGGAGTGAGAGGATACGCTCGGCAAGGGCCCGGGGAGAAAGCTCACCCGAGGAGGCCAGGACCGAAAGCGTTTGCTGGAAGGCAAGGCTTAAGGGCATCTTGCGGACAAGGGGCGGCTCAATAAAGCGCTCCTTGCGATAAAGCTCCACGATCGCGATGCCGCGAAGCAGTCCCCACGGAATGAGCTGCGGCAGGGGGGTATTGGGAAGCGGAGTTTCCTCGCGGAAAAGCATCAGCATCTCAGGGGGGGATCCGCGGCGGCCCGAGCGACCGAGGCGCTGCAAAAAGCCAGAGACCGTGGTGGGGGCGTCGATCTGCGCGACGCGCTCGAGGCGGCCGATGTCGATCCCCAGCTCCATGGTCACGGTGGCGGCGACAACGCTTCTCTCCCCCTCGTCCTTTATGCGGCGCTCGGCGTCCTCGCGAAGAGCGGCCGAGAGGTTGCCGTGGTGAATGAGGAAGATGTCCTTCTCGCCCCGCGCCCGCGCGATCTGGCGCAAGGTGGCGGTAACGTACTCGGTCTCCTCGCGGGAATTGGAAAAAACGAGAGAGCGACAAGGGGTAACGGCATCGTAAAGATACTCGTAGCCCGCATCAAGCGCCGCACGCCGCAAGCGATCGGCCTCATCGGCAGGGGCGGCAGCCTCCCCGATATAGAAATGCTCCATACCGAGGTGCCAGGTGAGCTTTTCCTCGGCAGGGGGCGGTGCCGCGGTCTTACGGCCGCTTCCCGCGCCCAGCCACTCGGCGGTGGCAGCAAGATCACCGACCGTGGCCGAAAGGCCGATACGGCGCGGGTGACGGCCGAGAAGAGCGCCGAGGCGGCAAAGCTGGCAGATGACCTGGTTGCCGCGGTCGCTGCCGATGAGGGCATGCACCTCATCGATGATGACGTAGGAAAGGGCACCAAAGAGGCGCGGAATGTCATTTTTGCGGTTGATGAGCATGCTCTCGAGTGACTCGGGCGTGATCTGCAGGATCCCCGAGGGCGAGCGCAAAAGCTTTGCCTTTTGCGCCGAGGAAACGTCTCCGTGCCAATGGAACACGGGGATCATGCTCTCTTCAAGGAGGGCCTCCATTCTCTCAAACTGATCGTTGATGAGCGATTTGAGGGGGGCGATATACAGAACCGAGATGCCCTCGGCGTCCAGGGGGCGAGAGGAGATATCGGCGAGGATCGGAAAGAAGGCCGCTTCGGTCTTGCCGCTGGCGGTGGCCGAGGTAAGGAGAAGGTTATCGCGGCTCTCAAAAAGGACGCGCGCGGCCTCGATCTGCACGGGCCGCAGCTCCTGCCAGCCGGAGCGATAGATGTGCTCCCGAATAAAGTCGGGAAACCGTGAAAAGATGCGGTCGGCTTCGGTCATACCCCTCTCCTTTCGCAAAGTTTTGTTTACAGATTGACTGTTTTATAGCGACATATTGAAGAAAAACGCAGATTTCTTCGGTTCGGCGGTGGGAGCATCCTCGCCGGACGGCTCGGCCGCTTGGGTACCAACGGCGAGAAGCTCCGCAAAGGTGGCAGAGGGGTTTTCACGGAGGATGTCAAGGAGCGAGAGGAAATCACGGATGATCTCACGCGGAGTGACCAGCTCCTCAGCACCCGCACGGTCAAGCTCACGGCGGAGGAAGCGCTCGGCATCCTCGGCGGCGAGGACGGGGGTGCTGTAAAGCTCAGCATGGAGAGAGGCAAGGCGTACAACAAGCGCCAACAGCTCATTGTCCGAGAGGCGCCGCAGGCGAATGACGGGAGAGGTCATGGTGGTGTAGCCACCCTCGGCAAAGCGACTGTCGGCCAGGCGGCTGCGGAGTGCCTCATAGCTGAAGAGGCCGCGGCGCGTGTCCTCAAGGAACTGTACGGTACCGCCGAAAACGAAGCAGAGTCCCTCGGCGCGGCCGCCCAGGGCATCGTTGAAGATCGAGAGGATCTTCTCGTAGTTGGCTTCCCTCGCAATGCGGTTGGGGATTTTGTAGAGATTGACGCACTCATCGACAAGGACGAGAAGACCGCGGTAGCCGAGGCGGCGGGCAAAGACGGCAAGGAGCTTGATATACTCGTACCAGTTGTCGTCATTGATGATACCGCCGACCGTGAAGCCGAGGGCGGCACGGGCCTCGGTCTTGGTGCCGAATTCGCCGCGCAGCCAACGGAGACAGGCGCTTTTTTTCTCGTCGTTCCCTTCCATTTCGGCGGTGTAATAGGCGCCGAGGACTTGAGCGAAATCAAAGCCGCCAACGCCCCCCTCGAGCGAGGCAAGCGTGGCATAGATGCGCTTTTTCATTTCGGCCGCAAAGGCCCCGTCCTCAGGGAAGATGCCGTCCGCGGCCAGCGCATTGGCGAGCGAGGCATAATAGCGCGAGAGGACAACAGGGAGCGCTCCCCCCTCGGGCGACGAGCGCGAGGCAAGGTTGCGGAGCAGCTCACGGTAGGTGGCAAGGCCACCGCCGTTTCCGCCCGAAAGACGGCGCTCGGGCGACAGGTCGGCATCGGCGCACAGAAAATCGCGATCCATGGCATAGCCGCGGACAAGCTGCAAAAGGAAGCTTTTGCCGCTGCCGTAGCGGCCGATGAGGAAGCGGACGGCCGAGCCGCCCTCGCCCGCGGCCTCCAGACTGTCAAGGAGGGCATCGCTCTCGGCCTTACGGCCAATGGCGATATAGGGGGCGCCCGAGCGCGGCACAACGCCCGCCGTGAGACTGGTGAGCAGCGTGCGGAGAATGCGCTTCGGTACGGTCATTTTTGTAGTGTTTTCAGCCATTCCTCGGCCTCCTTACGGTAATCTTCTATCAGTTGGTAACCGCCGTCAGAGATCTCAAGCAAGACGTCTCCGTACGCGCCCAGAAAGGCCTCATTGATCCTGTCGGCAAGGAGCGCCACGGGCAGCCCGATGGCACGGGCGGCGGCGGTGGGGGCGGTGCCGCCGCGAAGGAAGGAGAAAACGCCCTCGGAGAGTGCGGCGGTATCGGCGGTAGCGGTAGTGGTGGCAGCGGGCGCCTCGGCGGGGGCGGGAAGTCGGGGGCCA
>JAZRAU010000002.1:0-12298 GCA_045634705.1 Eubacteriales bacterium
CGGCAGATAGCCGAGGTTGAACATGCCCGCCTTGATCGGCTCCTTAACGTACTCCTCGACCTTATGGTGGGAATCGTGGATCAGGGTGTAATTCTCGGGTGCGCCCTCGGCCACAAGGTGGGCGCGGGTGGAGGTGAGGGCGTCCTCCTGGATATCAAAGGCGTACACACGCCCGCGCTCCCCCACCGTGCGGGAGAGAAAAAGGGTATCGTTGCCGTTGCCCATGGTGAAGTCGACGGCCACATCCCCCTCGCCGAGGTGCGAGAGGATAAAGTATTTCTGCATATCAAGAAGGTCTAACATATCATTTGGCTCCAAGCGGTTTTTTAGGGCGAACGTATGCCGTTGAGTTGGTCTTGTAGGTCACGTAGCCGGGGCGTGAGGCGGGGGGCTTTTTCACGTTTTTCACGCGCGTGTAATCGACGGGGATCACGCTGTCCCCTGCCTGCGAATAATAGGCGGCGACTTCGGCGGCCTCGGTATAGTCCTCGGAGGGCGGCTCTTCTCCGCCGGCCACAAGGATCACATGGGAGCCGCCGTAGCCCTTGGCGTGGAACCACAGATCGTCCTTAGCGGCCATGCGAAAGGTGAGCATATCGTTTTGAAGGTTATTGCGCCCGACAAGCAGACGGTAGCCGTGCGCGGTGGTAAGCTCCATGGGGCGCGCCTTGGGGGCTTTTTTATTTTTCGGATCCTTTTCGCGCGAGAGATACCCTGCTGAGGAAAGCTCGGCACGGAGCTCGGCAAAATCCTGCTCGCTCTCGGCACGGTCAAGGAAGCCACGTACACTCCCAAGATAGGTCAGCTCCTCCTCTCCCGAGGCGATCAGCTCGGTGAGCTTTTCTCTCGCGCGGCGGGATTTGGTGTAGAGCTTATACATTCTTTGGGCATTGGCGGCGGGAGAGAGGCGTCCGTCGAGCGGCACCGTGACCTCTGCAGGGGGATCGACACGGTAATCGAGGGCGCGGAGCGAGGTCATGCCGCGCGTGATGCGGTAGATATTTTCGGTGATGAGATCGCCGCAACGCTTGTATTCCTCCCCCTGCTCACAGGCGGCCAGCTCCTCGCGCTGAGCCTCCAGCTTACGCACCAGCTGGGCCTCCCGACGGGAGAGAAAGCGGGAAAGGTCGGAGGAGCGCTGGCGGAGGCGCTCCGTGCGGTCGCGCTCACCGAAGTAAGAGTCAAGAAGCTCGCCGAAGGAAGCAGTCTCCTTGACGGTGAGCCCCCCCTCCCCGAGCGCGGCATAGGAATACTCCACGGGGACGCCGTCGGCATCCGTGACGAGGGTGGGGGTAAAGCGGCACTCGCGAACGTCGGAAAACCAAGCCGCGTGGGCGGCGTACAGCCTGTCCGCTGCGACCGAAGCCAAGGGAGCGTCGGCCGCGGCGCCCGCACGGCGCGCGATCTCACGGGCGGTGATCGCCGCGATGCCGAGGTAGGTGTCCGAAAGGAAACGCGCGGCGGGGCGCTCGGGAGGGTAAGCGACATGCGCCGCAAGGAAGGCGGCCCGATCGGCGGCGAGAGGATCCAGCTTTTCCTGCACCGGGGGCTTTACGTAATGCATACCGGGCAGGACCTGGCGCACACGGCTGGCCGAAAAATCCACAATGCGGAAGGCCGAAATGATGCGGTCCTCGCCGTCAAGAAGAATGAGGTTGCTGTACTTTCCCATCATCTCGGCAACGAGGGTGCGCGTGATGCCGAAGCCGAGCTCATCGCGCGCAGAAAACACAAAGCGCGCGGCGCGCTCAAAGTCGATCTGCGCGGCCTCAATAAGCTTGGCACCGACCAGGTGCTTGCGGAGAAGCATGCAGTACATCGAGGGCGTGGGAAGGTTCTCACGCTCCACGCGCGAATAAGAAAAGTGCGGAACGTTGGTCCCCACCACGAACACGAGGCGGCGCGTAACGCCGCCTGCGTGGAGGTGAAGCACAAACTCGTCCCGCGAGGGCTGCGAGATCTTCTCAACCTTGGCGCCGCCACACAGCGTTCCCGAGATCTCATGCACGATCGCACGCAGCATACCCGCGTCAAAGGCCATATCTCGCACCTCCTTTTGTAAGGTTTTGTTTGCTTATTTCAGAAAACCGCCGACGATCTGCGCCTCGGCCTCCTCCTCGGTAAGCCCCAGCGTCATAAGCTTGATGTGCTGCTCCCCCGCGATCTTACCGATCGCCGCCTCATGAATGAGGGAGGCATCAATGTGATTGGCGGTCAGCTCGGGAATGGCCGTTACGTGGCCCTTATCCATAAGAATGGCATCGCACTCGGTGTGGCCCTTGCAGGCGGCATTACCAATGATGCGGGAGCGGAAGAGCTGGGAGGACTCATCCTTGGCGACCGAGCGGGAAACGAGGTCGGCCGAGGAGTTTTCCCCTTCCAGGACCACGGTAAAATCGGTTTCTGCGTATTGCGTGCCGTGCGTCATGATCTTCTCGCGGACAAGGAGCGTGGCCCCTGCGGCCAGGGTGGCCTCGGTGGTTCTGGCGGTGGAATCGATGCCCTTGATCTGGGTGGTCTCCATTTCGAGAGTAGCCCCCTCGTCAAGGACAATGACGGTATGGGGGTTCATCACACGCCCCCCTTTGCCGTCACCGTCGCCGTAATGCTTTTCCACGTAACGGACATGGGCGCCACGGCCCACATGGAAGGTGTGGATGCCGCTGTGCTCGCTCTTTTCATCGCCCGAATTGTGGATGCCGCAGCCCGCAACGATGGTAACGTCGGCGCCTTCACCAACGTAAAAATCGTTATAGACCGCCTCGGTCAGCCCCGCCTTACTGATGATGACGGGGATATGAACGCTCTCGTTCTTGGTGCCGGGACGAATGTCGATGCGGATCCCGTCACCGCTCTCGCGCGGCAGGATCTCGATATTCTCGGTGGATACGCGCGCGGCGGTCTCACCGTTTTCGCGGATATTGTAGGCGCCCGCGGGAACGCCGTGGAGGTCGCTGACCTCGCGCAACAGGTTCTTTCTGATCTCGTCGAGCTGCATCACTCGCTCACCTTCCTCTCAAGGGTATGACAGGCCCCCATAGCGTCGGTACCCGTCAGCTGCGGCATGATCTCCTTCGGGGAACCGGCATTCTTCACCTTGCCGCCCGCCAGAACGATGATACGGTCCGCAATATTAAGGATACGCTCCTGATGCGAAATGATGAGGATCGAGCCGCTCCTTTTCTGCGTCATTTTCTCAAAAACGCGAATGAGGTTCTGGAAGCTCCAGAGGTCGATGCCCGCCTCAGGCTCATCAAACACGGAAAAGGCCGCGGCACGGGCGATGACGGTGGCGATCTCAATGCGCTTCAGCTCCCCCCCCGAAAGGCTACCGTTGACCTCACGGTTGATATAGTCGCGCGCACAAAGGCCGACCTCGGAAAGGTAGGCGCACGCCTCAGCGACCGTGGTCTCCTTGCCATTGGCCAGCGCGATAAGGTCACGTACGGTGATCCCCTTGAAGCGAACGGGGGCCTGGAAGGCGTACGCGATGCCACGGTGGGCGCGCTCGGTGATCGAAAGATCGGTAATGTCCTCGCCGTCAAGGTAGATGCGCCCCGAGGTGGGGGTGTAGATCCCTGCCACAAGCTTGGCGAGGGTGGACTTCCCTCCTCCGTTGGGGCCGGTGATGACGGTCAGGCGATCGTCGATCGTGAGTGAAACGTCCGAGAGGATCTCGCGCCGCTCCTCGCCCTCACCTGCATGGTAAGAAACGTTTTTCAGTTCAAGCATATTGACTTCCTTCGGCGGTTTTCCGCCTTTTATTATTTCCGTCTATAATTATACCTCAGAGTGAGGACAATTGCAAGTCAAAACCCACCCTTTTTTGCATCGCTTTTCAGATCGGCAAAAAAATAGGTGCTTTTCACATAAAAATGAAGCCTCTAAGGACCCCGACGAGCTTTTCACGTTTTGCGGCGTCAACGCAACCGTATGGAGTGTGTAGCAAGGTCCTTCGGGCCGAGCATAACTATCGCGCACTTCCCCTATACGGCGCCGACGGTTTTTGCTGTTGGCATTCTGAGAAAAAGAACTGTGATTGCCTGCTCGTTCACAAGTCCACCACTTTGGCCTTATCAGCTTCCGGCCGAGATCCTACCTCACCCGCATTTTTGCCCGCGGCGATCTTAATAAACGAAAGGTGTGCTTTTTTCGTATTTTTTTGGTTTTTTTTCGTCAAATGGTTGACGGACGGGGGATAAGATGATATACTTTACTTAGCATTATTATGCTACAATATTATTTTTTGCGTTCAAAGACGCAGGAGGTTATTATGGCAAAGAAAAGATTTGCTCAGGTGGGTATCGGCGGCCGCGCCAGAATGTACTATCAGGCTATCGCCAAGACCTACGACGAAACCAGTGAGCTGGTGGCGTTTTGCGACATTAACCGTACCCGTATGGAGTACGCCAATGAGGTCCTTGAGACCGAGATGAACTATCATGCGGTTCCTATGTACGGCGCCGACGAGTTCGAGAAGATGATCCTTGAGACCAAGCCTGACACCATCATCGTTACCTCGATCGACCGTACGCACCACAGATACATTATTAAGGCCATGGAGATGGGCTGCGACGTCATTTCCGAGAAGCCCATGACGATGGATGCCGACAAGTGCCAGCAGATCCTTGATGCCGTCGAGCGCACCGGTAAGAGCCTGCGCGTTACCTTCAACTATCGCTACGCTCCCCACAATACGAAGCTCCGCGAGCTCATCATGAACGAAACGATCGGTAAGGTGACGCAGATCCACTTTGAGTGGCTCCTTAACACCTCCCACGGTGCCGACTACTTCCGCCGTTGGCACCGCGACAAGAGAAACAGCGGTGGCCTTCTGGTTCACAAGTCCACCCACCACTTCGACCTTGTCAACTTCTGGCTGGGCTCCTACCCCACCAAGGTCTTTGCTCTCGGTGATCTGAAGTTCTACGGCCGTGAGAATGCCGAGGAGCGCGGCGTGACCAAGTTCTACTCCCGTGTGTACGGCCAGGAGAACGCGCTGGGCGATCCGTTTGCTCTTAAGATGGAGGGCAACACTTACCTCACCCGCCTCTACCTCGACGCCGAGAAGGACGACGGTTACCTCCGTGACCAGAGCGTTTTCGGTGATAACATCAGCATTGAGGATACCATGAACGTTCTCGTTCAGTACAAGAACGGCGCCCAGATGTCCTACTCGCTGAACGCCTACTCTCCTTGGGAGGGCTTCCGCGTTTGCATGACCGGTACCAAGGGCCGCATTGAGCTGGAGGTCGTTGAGGCCGTTTACATCAATGCGGGTGGCGCTTCCAACAAGGAAGGCGTTGTCAGAGGCAAGAAGATCACGGTTTACCCGATGTTCGGTGAGGCCTACGAAGTGCCGATCCAGACGGGCGTTGGCGGCCACGGCGGTGGCGATACCGTTCTTCTCAACGATATCTTCGGCGTTCCCGACGAGGATCCCTTCAATAGAGCCGCTTCCCACGTGGACGGCGCGATGAGCATTCTGACCGGTATTGCCGGCAACAAGTCGATCGCCACGGGTATGCCCGTTGACGTTATGACGCTCGTCGATCTCCCCGGCTACAAGCGCTAACGTAACATAAAAAGGACACCCGCTTGGGTGTCCTTTTTGTTGAGCACTGTTCAGGGAGCACGGATTTTGAGCAGAAAAAGCAAGCAACTCCAATGAGGTGGAAGAAACACAGAGGTTTTCAACCATAAAATTAAAACAACGTATTATGATACTAAAAAGAGGCACTCTGCCGAAGCAGAATACCTCTTTTTTCGATCATGCCAAAAGGCGTAGCCGCTTATGCTTCTACCTCTTCGGGAGCTTCCTCCTCGGCGTCCTCCTCGGGCAAACGGACGACCTCGGCAAAGACGACACGGTGCGAATCCATTTCCGCAACCGTGATCTCAAGACCGGCACACACAACCACACTGCCAACCTCGGGCAGGTCATCGTGAAGCTCCATAACAAGACCGCCGAGAGAGACGGCGTCCGACTCGATCTCCACCGAGAAGAACTCGGCAAAGTCATCCAGATTGACCGAGCAATCCACACGGTACTTGCCGTCACCGAGGTCCTTGTAATTCTCAACGACCTCATCGTGCTCGTCCCAAATCTCACCGACAAGCTCCTCAAGGATATCCTCCATGGTGACGATACCGAGCGTGCCGCCGTATTCGTCAAGCACCACGGCGATGTGGGTCTTGTTCTTCTGCAGGGTTTTGAGGAGCTGACTGATCTTTTCGGACTGGTGAATGAACACCGCAGGCGCCATAAACGCATCAAGTGGCAGCTCTGTGATGCCGGAAGCGGTGTAAAAATCCTTCTGATGAATGACACCGACGATCTTATCAATGGTCTCCTCATACACAAGGAGGCGTGAGAACTGCGTCTGGGCAAATTTTTCGGCAATCTCGCTCTTTTCGGCATCGGTGGGTACCGCCGCCAGGTCCACGCGGTGCGTGAGAATGTCCTCGGCGCGAAGCTCGGTGAATTCAATGGCGTTACGGAGCAGGTTGCCCTCATTATTATCGATGCTTCCCTCCTGCTGAACCTCATCCACGAGAAGAAGCAGCTCCTCCTGCGACATTTTGCCGTCATCGCGCGCGTGGAAAATCTTAGAGAGCAGCTTTTTCCATTGCGAGAACAGGAAGGTGAAGGGAGTAAATATCCAAATGAGAAGCTGGATCACAGGGGCCGAGAGCATAGCGAAGCGCTCGGGCATATCCTTGGCGATGCTTTTCGGCGTGATCTCACCGAAGATGAGAACGGCAACCGTGATGACCGCTGTGGACACCGTGGTGCCGATGTCACCGAGGGCCACCGTCTCCACAAAGAAGATCGTACCCATAGAGGCCAAGGCGATGTTGACGATGTTGTTGCCGATGAGAATGGTGGAGAGGAGCTTATCGTACTTCTCTACCAGCGAAAGCGCGATAGCGGCGCGGCGATTGCCTTTTTCCACAAAGGTTTTCAATCGCGTTTTGTTCATGCTTGAGAATGCCGTTTCTGTGGCGGAGAAATACGCCGATAAAACGAGCATCAGGACCATAAGTAATATTTGAGTGGTCATGGTAAATCCTTTTCCTAAATTATATATTCATGTAGATCAAACGGTAAGGCGTGCGCCTCAGGGACGAAGGCGGCGCAAACGCAAAAAGGCGCATCGACCGCTTTTCCTAAAAGCGAGATGAGCCAACCGATATTTATATGATCTTACCGTCGTGAAGCAATAATCGTCCTCACTACTGTCTGCGTCCATGGACTGTATCCTCCCCCTTCCCCGTTTCGCTTGCGGTGCTCCGCAGATGTATTTATTTTATCACAGAAAAAAAGGAAAGTCAACCCCCTTGCGGAAAAAGGGTTGACTTTCCAATCATTCGTCCTCAACCAATGAGACGATCCTATGCATAATGTGCTTATCGCAATAGCATTTACCGCACCGAGGGCAAACGTAATGATGACAGCGGGGACAGACCTCCTTGTAACGGCCGTGGAATTTGCGCTTGCAATGCCAACACCGCTCGTTATCCTTTAAGATCCCGTCATACACCGCCTGGCATTTTTCGATGTCCACCGTGGGGCATCCGACCGAGGCGCGCGTGGAGCAGAAGGCGCGGTACTCATCAATAAGCGCCTTATATTTATCCAGCTTTTCCTTGCGGAGAGCAAAGCGCATTTCCCTGGTATCATAATAGCGGAGACTGCGGACGGTGGCACAGTGACGCTCATACTCCTCACGCGTGGGGAGAAAGAGAGCACCCGCGGCCTTTCCGTTTTCGGGCGTGGCCGTCCTGTCAACATACGCGGTCACGCTGTCAAAGAGCGAGAGAAAGGCGCGCTTTGAGGAGACCCTTAAGAAGAATACCCGCTTATCAAGGATCTGCTGACGGACCAGCCAGAGGTTTTCGTCAAGCAGCATCTTCTGGGGATCGGCATAGCGACCGATGTGCTTCTGGCGGACGGCAAACACCGCCTCATCGACATGAGCACGGAGAGCAAGGTAGCCTGCGGCGTCTCCCGTGAGAAGATCGCGCAGGAGCGCCTCATACCGAGCGCGCACAGGCTCGGCGGCCACGGCAAGGGCCTCCGCGGCAAGGAGAGCTTCCCGCTCCTTGGCGGTGGGGATAAAGTTGGCGGCGTACTCGTACGCTATGCCGTAAAGCTCTTCACCGTCAATACGGGTGCGAAAATCCGGCTCGGCCGCGGCCGAGAGCGAGGTGAGAAGGCCGCGAAAATACGCCGTGGCAAGATCATCCGCGCGGCGCCTTTGCGCCCGTTTTCCATAAAGGGCATCGGCCGCCGCCAGGCTCGCGACAAAGACAAGAAGAACCATGGCGTAAAGAATGAGCAGAGTAACGGCAAGGGCCATTCTGTCGGGGCGACCGAAAAGGAGAAGCACCACGGGAAGCAGAAGAAGAAAAAGGAGGGCGAAGATCGCATACCCCACGCGCTTTGCGCGAGCGATCCTGCGTGGCCCCTTGATCATGCGCGCGATCTTATCCAGCTTTACGATCTCGGTCTTTTGACGCCTCATAGGTCTCTCCTTTCACAGTTTTTACAGATATCGGCTCAGAAGCCGAGGGCGTGGATCTTTTCTTCAAGGGCTGCCGCCTCGGGAGCGGTAGCAAGGCCGGTACGCATTCTGTAGCTCACGCGCTCGCCCTTCTTAAGGAAGCGCTCATAGCCGTGCTCCTTGCAGTAGAGATACCCCTTATGCTCCGCCGTGGCGGGAAGCACCATGCCCATGGCATCCTCGTCCTCCGTGCGGGCGATCCAGCGCACACCAAAGGGAAGCTCCTCGGGGCGGTGAATGACGTAAGTAGCGGTGCCGTCGGGGTTTTTCTGCATGGTGTAAGCGCGCCCCTCGGCATCCGCCTTGTAGAAGCAGGCAAACACGATCTCGGGCATATACGCCTGCCCCTCGGCGCCCACGGTATCCATCAGCGAGGGATCGCTGTCCAGTCGGTCAAGGTAGGCGTTGGTAGCGGCGGCATCGGCGGCCGAATGGTAATTCTCGGGCACCTCATGGTTCACGATGATCGTATCGCGTGGGGCGGTGTAAAGGAGTTTGGCACCGTCCACGGGGCGGTGGTTGATGTGGCAGAGGTAGAAATACTCAAGGGGAACATCCTTGTGATTTTCAAAGGCTACATCCACATCGATAAACGCCTGCCCCTCATAGAGCTTGATAAGCGGAAGAAAATCGTAGTTGGTCTCAAAGCAACGCTTATGCGAGTACACGCCGCCAACGCCGATGTAAGCGCCGCCCTCGTCCTCACCGCTGACAACGTACGCGGTGTGATACTTGGCAATGGGAAGCTCGCCGTGGGGAAGGTGGGTATCCTCAGCGGTGGGATTGCCCATAGCGGTAAGACCGCAGTGCATCAGAAAGCCACCGTAGGTCTCACCGTAAGTGACCTTGGCCTCCTCGGGCTCATCGTAGATCGATTTCATCGTCAGCTCACGCCCATCAAAGGTGCAACGCCAGACCATCTGCCCCATAAAGGGAAGAAGGACGAGATTGCCGCGCTCATTGGAGAGGCGAACCGCACGAACGCCGGTGGAGTATGTAAAAAGCGAGGCGGAAAGAGTGCCGTTTTCAAAAAGAACGGTCTCATGCTCGCCGAAATAGGATTCCTTCAAATAGATCTTGCTTTCCATAACAGAATTTCTCCCGAAGAAACATAATTATATTTCACTAATTCAGTATAACACGCGATGAGGTGAATGTCAAGACAGTGGTACGGAGTTTTTGAATAACCGCCGCCAAATGCTCCCAAGTTCCAACACTTTGGCGCTTTTTGTCGCTTGCATTGGGTGCAAATTTGCTTTATAATGCTATTTGGATACCGATAAAACTCAAGGAGGACACGCACGTGGCTAAAAAGTTTCAGCAGAAGCGCAGTGCATGGTTCCGCGCCTTTAAGAAGATTCTTGTGATACGTTATAAAAGGCCCCGTTTTGTTTACCTCGGTGACAAGGTGACAAACAGCGGCATCATCGTTTCCAATCACGTGGGAACCGATGCCCCCCTCTCTATGGAGCTGTACTTCGATCGGCCCGTCCGTTTTTGGGGGGCGCATGAGATGAACTCGGGACTTATTAAGCTTTATAAGTACCAGACACGCATCTATTATCACGAAAGAAAGCATTGGAACCTTCATCTGGCGCGTCTTTTTTGCCTCATCGCCAGCCCACTGACCTACATCTTCTACCGCGGTCTGCGCCTCATCTCCACTTACCACGATGCCCGTCTTGTCAAGACGATGAACGAGAGCATCGCCGCCCTCCGCGAGGGCGATAACATCGTCATCTTCCCCGAGGATTCCTCCGAGGGGTATCTCGATGAGCTGAAGGGCTTTTTCGGCGGCTTTCTGATGCTGGCCGACCATGCCCACCGTCAGGGGATCGATACGCCGATCTACGTTACCTATTTCCGCAAGCGTGACCTTGTGTACTTCATTGACAAGCCGATCCTCTACTCCGAGCTGAGCGCTGACGGCGCCTCCCGTGAGGAACTGGCCGAGCGCTTGGTAGCGCGCTGCAACGAGCTGGGGAAGCTGGACCCCGATGCCATTCCCGCCAAGGAGCCGACCGAGGTCTCCGTTTAAGAAAACGCCGCAAGGCGTTTTCTTTTTTAATTGTGTTGCACTTGATAGTATAATTCACCAGCCAAAAAACGAACACCCTCCCGACACGGGAGGGTGTTATGCCAAGAATTGTTTACCTTTATGTGCGCTTCCAATCGCGGTCAAGGGCGTCACGCTCAAGGAGAGCCAGAAAATCGGTGGCGTTATAGAACTTATAGCCCCACGCCGAAGCACCGGGCTGGATCTCGCGCGAATTGCCCTCATTGATGTACCAGCGCCAAACGGCGGGCGTGACGATGATGACCTTGCGGTTCTCTGAGGCGAAGGCATACGGCGCGCTGACGGGCGGCGGGGTGGGCACAAGGGAAAACAGCTCGGCCGATACGTAGTACGAATAGAGCGAGGTCCTTGGCATGGGCTGTGTCCCCACCGTTCCGCGGCGAGCCGGTGAAACGGCGGTCACGGTGCCGTCCGTGCCGAAGAAAAGGACACGCCGCTTTCGCAGTGTAGAAAAGACATGGCAGTCGTAGGTCGCGCCCTCGGGCGACTTCACAGTAAAGTTGATGACATCTCTGCGGGGAAAAAGAATAGTACGGTAGAGAGCAAAGGGCCGCGTCAGATTGCACCCCTTTTTCGCACAGGTGGCAAGGAGACGTCGGTAAAGACGGTGACGGGCGCGAGCAACGCGCAGATAAGCAAGAAAAAAGCGGAGCAGGCTAAGCAAGAGCCACACGATGACAAAAGCGGGAAAGGTAAAAAGAAGCAGAGCCACCCCCCCTGCCATGGCCAATACGCCGGGGGCGGCGTAAGCCCCCGCTAAGTAGACAGCCGTTACCGAAATGTAGCCCAGAATACCGCGAAGCAGAGGGAGTCTCTTTTCCTTTTTACGATTGTGGCGCCAATACTCCACCGCCTCCATTTTTCCGAACATATAGGAGACAAGGTACAAAGGAAGCGAGGCAAGGAGCGTGAGGAGGCGCTGAAGAAGATAAAAGTCAATGTCCGCAAAAAGATAGGTTCCGGGAAAGAAGATACCGAAGTTCAGTGGCAGAACTAAGGCGAGCGAGAGCATGACAGCAAGCTCAACGCATGTGGCGCGGTCACGGAGGAAGAACACCGCACTCTCAACACCGCGGCCCGGAAGCTCCTCTCCGGCGCGGAGAAAGCGGCAAGAAAGCTCGGGATCCCCGATGGTGGCAAGGCGGGTGGTGGAATACAAAAGGAGCGAGGAAAAAAGCGCCTCGGCAATGCCCGCACCGAGAGGACTGTCCCCCGTTGAAAATTTAACAAGAAACGAAAGGAAGTAAGAGACAGCAAGGAAAAACAAAAAAGGAAACACGGTACGCGCACCGCGCAAAAAATACAAAAAAGCTTTCCTTGTGCGTGCGTCTTGTGTCATAGGGGCATGCCTTCCTTTCCATTGATTTCCACTTATATTATAAAGGCCCCGCGAAGAAAAAGCAACAGAAATGTTTGAAAAAGGAAAAAAAAGGCAATTTTATAAAAAGTTTTTATTTTTTTCTAAATCCCTCTTTACAAACCGAAAAGATTGTGCTATACTAAATGAGCATTTCGGAAATATAGCTCAGTTGGTCAGAGCGCACGGTTCACATCCGTGAGGTCGAGGGTTCGAGCCCCCCTATTTCCACCAAGCAGAAAGCCGCCATCAGGCGGCTTTTTTGCTTGGTGGAAATAGTAAGAACCCTTCTCCGCG
>JAZRAU010000003.1:0-2339 GCA_045634705.1 Eubacteriales bacterium
GGGGGGAGTGGTTGTTTGCATTAGGCTTGAGGTTCTTAGTTCTTGATGCGAAGGAAAGTGGCAATTCCCTTGCACTGTTCGTTTTATTTTGATATACTATCCTTATATCACAAACCGTTGTTTTGGGAGGAGTCATGAAAAAGATTACAGTACGCCAAGAGACCGAGCGGGACTTCCGCACTGTTGAGGAGCTGACGCGCGAGGCATTTTGGAACGTTTACAAGCCGGGGGCGGACGAGCATTATTACGTGCATATGATGCGAAATCATCCCGATTTCATTCCCGAGCTTGCATTCGTGCTTGAGGTGGACGGCGAGATCATCGGCAATATCATGTACACGAAGGCGTGGCTTGAGAGCGATGACGGCGAGCGGCGAGAGATCGTTTCCTTGGGCCCACTTTGCATAGCACCGAAATATCAGCGCCAACGGCTTGGCAAGATCTTAATTGAGCATTCGTTTGCGGCGGCACGGGCCATGGGGTATGACGTTAACATCAATTTCGGAAATCCCGGAAATTACGTCAGCCGCGGCTTTGTGAGCTGCAAAAAGAAGAACGTCAGCTTTGCGGTGTCGGGCAATTTCCCAACGGCGCTTTTGGTCTGCGAGCTGGTGCCCGGGGTGCTGGACGGCAAGAGGTGGATGTATATCCCCTCCACGGCCGCCGACTGCTGCGAGGACTTGGCCGCGGTGGAGGCCTTTGACGCCACATTCCCGCCCAAGGAAAAGAAATGGATGCCCAGCCAAGAGGAGTTTTACATTTACCGCCATTCCTCGGTGGTGCGATAAAAGACGGGGGCGGGGGGCGAGACCACCCTCGCAAACCGTTCGCATATTTTTTGGCGTTATTGAATAGAATTCCTTTGAAGAAATCTCCGGAGGTGGGCTATGAAACGACAGGTGTGGCTTTGGCAGCTTTGGGGCTTTGCCGTGACGTCACTCGGTGGAACGCTTTTGCATTTTTTGTACGATTGGCTCGGCGGAGCGGTGTGGATCGCACCGTTCTCGGGTGTAAACGAATCGACCTTTGAGCATATGAAGCTCCTCTTTTGGCCGATGCTGATCTTTGCCTTTGTACAGAGCTTTTTCTTCCGTGACCGTGAGGATTTTTGGTGTGTGAAGCTGCGCGGAATTCTTCTTGGGCTTGTCCTGATCCCCGTTCTCTTTTACACCTACAACGGCGTTGTCGGCAAGTCTCCCGACTGGCTCAACATTGCTATATTTTTCGTTTCCGCGGCGGTGGCGTACCTCTACGAGGCGCGCTTGCTGAGGCGGGACGGCGTGTGCTGCCGAGTGCCGAAAGCGGCGGTGGCGATGCTTGCAGGGATCGCCCTTCTCTTTGCGATCTTTACCTTTCTGACGCCCGAGATCGGGCTGTTCCAGGATCCCCTTACGGGGACGTACGGGATATGAAAAAGGAGCTTTCGCTCCTTTTCCAATTAGTAGTCGCGGCCGAGGGCCAGCGCCTTGACGTTGAGCGCCTTGAGCGCTTCCTTCTTCGGGGGGACCAGCTTTTCGACCACGCCCTCGGTGCCCTCAAAGGAGAGCTCAGGGTGGTGGGCAAGCAGGTGGCCGACGATGATCATGTTGGCAAGCGAGGCGATGCCCTCATCCTTCGCCATTTGCGTGGCGGGGATGTAGAACACCTCGACGTCGGTACGCCCGACCTTGACGTCGATGAGAGAGGAGTCCACGTAGATCTGGCCGCCGGGGGCGACGGTGTCCACGTACTTGAGAAGCGAGGGGGCGTTCATAGCGATGAGAACATCGGGCGTGGTGATGATCGGCGAGCCGACGGGCGTATCCGAGAGGATAACGCTGCAGTTGGCGGTACCGCCGCGCATCTCAGGGCCGTACGAGGGGAGCCAGGAGACCTGAAGCTCCTCAACAAGGCCCTTATACGCCAGGAATTTTCCGGAGAACAGGATTCCCTGTCCGCCAAAGCCCGCGAAAAGAATCTGTGTCGTTTTCATCTTACTTCTCCTCCTCGGCAGCACTTCTGTCCTTATAGACGCCGATCGGGTAGAAGGGGAGCATATCGCTCTCCACCCATTCCAGTGCCTTTTCGGGCGTCATGCCCCAGTTGGTGGGGCAAGCGGACACGACCTCGACCAGCGAGAAGCCCTTGCCGGCGATCTGGTTCTCAAACGCCTTTTTGATCGCCTTTTTGGCGTTTCTCACGTTTTTCACGTTGTTGACCGCCACGCGGGCCACGTACTCGGGCCCCTCAAGAGTTGCGAGCATCTCGGCAACACGGATCGGCCAGCCGCAATGCTTGACGTCACGGCCGTAGGGCGAGGTCTGCGTGACCTGGCCGGGAAGGCTGGTGGGAGCCATCTG
>JAZRAU010000004.1:0-4980 GCA_045634705.1 Eubacteriales bacterium
AGCATCATCACCACGACCACGATGAGGACTGCGAGTGCGGCTGCCACCACGATCACGGACATCATCACCACCACGCCGATGAGGTCTTTGCAAGCTTCGGCGCCGAGACGGCGCGCGCCTACGCGCGCGAGGAGCTGTTGTCCATTCTCTCGGCCTTGGACGGTGGGGAATACGGCGCCGTTCTGCGCGCCAAGGGCATCGTGGCCTCTCCCGATGGCACGTGGCTCCACTTTGATTACGTTCCCGAGGAAAGCGAGGTCCGCATCGGCGCTCCCGACGTCACGGGACGCGTGTGCGTGATCGGCTCGGGCATTGACGAAGAAAAGCTGACGGCGCTCTTTGCACTTTAACTGATTTTCAGAGATCGCCCCGAAAATGGGGTAGATGTTAACGAGGAACACCAATGGAAACACCGGTTTATTTGTTTACGGGCTTCTTGGAAGCGGGGAAGACTCGCCTCATTCAGGAGACCATGGAGGACGCCGATTTCAATTCGGGCGAGCCTACCCTCATTCTCCTTTGCGAGGAGGGCGAGGGCGAGCTGGATCCCTCCACCTTTGCCAAGGGGGCGGATAATGTTTGCCTCCGCACGGTGGAGAGCCTTGAGGACATTACCGAGGAGACCTTCCGCAAGTGGCGGCGGGAATTCAACTTCCGCCGCGTCCTTGTGGAGTACAACGGTATGTGGCTGATCGGTGACTTTTACCGCCGTCTGCCGCGCGGCTTTGTCGTCTATCAGGAGATCATGGTGGCGGATTCTACCACCTTCCCCTCCTACCACGCCAATATGCGCCAGCTGACGGTCGATAAGCTGTCGGGCTGTGAAATGGTGGTCTTTAACCGCGTGAACGAGGCCACCGACAAAATGGAGCTTCACAAGATCGTGCGCGGTGTCAGCCGCGGCGTGAATATCTCCTATGAGCACGTGGACGGCGAGATCGAGTATGACGACATTGTCGATCCGCTCCCCTTTGATATTGAGGCCGATGTGATCGACATTGCCGACCGCGATTTTGCCCTCTTTTTCCGCGATCTTACCGAGGAAATGCCAAAGTATGACGGCAAAAGGGTGCGCTACCGCGCCCTCATCGGACGGGATAAGCGCCTTGGTGATGGGGCCTTCATCGCGGGGCGGCAGATCATGACCTGCTGCGCCGACGATATCGCCTACAACGGCTTTATCTGCCTTATGGACGCTCCCTCTGACCTTGCCCATGGCGATTGGGCGATCGTTGAGGCCACGCTCCGTATCGAAAAGCACGCGCTGTACCGCAACCCCGGCCCCGTGCTTTACCCCGTCAGCGTCAAAAAAACAGACGCTCCCGAGGAGCCTGTGGCCACCTTCTATTGAGCGTCTGTCTCTTTATTCTTCGTATTTGTCGGGAACAAACTCTTTCCGCGTCCAATGCTTTGGCACGTAGGAGTTTTCTTGCAGGATCCGCTTGTTGAAAAAGGTCTCGTCCTCCTCGGGAAAGACGTCGACAATGTCAAACACGTCCACACCGAGGTAGGGGCAAATGCGCACCAGCGTCATCAGCTCCACGGGGCGGTTGGTCTCGATCTTCGCAATCTCGGACGGAAAAAGGCCAAGGTCGCGCCGCAGCCGTTCCAGCGTGATCCCCCGCGCCTTTAACACCTCAAAAAGCTTATAGTAGCGTATCTTCATAGTGTCACCTCACAGGTGCCATTATACCACAAAACCAATCAAAAATCAAGCATCTTCGGGCCGCGTGGCCCTATGCGGGTATGGCGGAATTGGCAGACGCGCCGGATTTAGGTTCCGGTGGGCAACCGTGCAGGTTCAAGTCCTGTTACCCGTACCAAAATAACTAAGCAACCCTTGCGGTTGCTTTTTTATTTTGATATGACGTACGGAGGAACAAGGACTTGAAGGGGAGCGGTACAGAGCGGACTTCGGGGGGACGTCCGCGACCGCGACTGACCGAGGCACGGAGAAAAGGCGAAATCGTCTCGCCTTTTCTGAGGCCGAGCCGAGACCCAGTCCTGTTACCCGTACCAAAATAAAAAAGCAACCCTTGCGGTTGCTTTTTTTGGTACGGCGTAATACAAACACAGGACCCCGAGGGGGGCGGGAGACAGCCGGATAAAATCATAAACGTGTTAGTAAAGCCGTCCGCAAAATCTTGACTTTGCGGCAGTGATGCTTTATAATGACTTTAGGGGGAGTTCTCCCGCTTTCTTTGTCCTTTTGCCCATAAGGAGCCATTATGAAAACCGAGAAAAACATCCTTGTTGCCTTTATACTCAATCTCTCCTTTTCTCTTTTTGAGTTTTTCGGAGGGATATTCACAGGAAGCGTAGCCATACTTTCCGATGCCGTCCACGATCTTGGCGATGCCGCAAGCATCGGAGTGTCCTACTTTTTGGAAAGGAAAAGCAAAAAGCGGCCCGATGCGGTCTATACCTACGGTTATGCGCGTTATTCGGTCGTCGGGAGCCTCATCACCACGCTGATCCTGCTTTTTGGCTCCTTCGCGGTCATTTACAGCGCAATCCTCCGCTTCTTTTCCCCCACGGAGATCCATTATGACGGTATGATCCTTTTCGCGGTTGTCGGCGTGGCTATCAATTTTGGGGCCGCGCTCCTGACACGCCGTGGGGATTCGCTCAACCAAAGGGCGGTCAACCTGCACATGCTGGAGGATACGCTCGGTTGGGTGGTCGTCCTTGTCGGGGCTGTGGTGATGCGCTTTACCGACTTTAAGCTTCTTGATCCCTTAATGTCGATCGCCGTGGCTCTTTTTATTCTTGTAAGCGCGCTCAAAAATCTTAAGGAGGCGACCGACCTCTTTTTGGAAAAAGCCCCGCACGGCGTGGACGTTTCTGCGCTTTGTGAGCATGTCCTCCGTGTCGAGGGCGTTCTCGGTCTGCACCACGTCCACGTGTGGAGCATGGACGGCCTTTCCAATTACGCTACCATGCACGTGGTGGCCGCGGGCGATTTCAGGACAGTCAAGGCCGCGGTGCGCCATGAGCTTGCCGAGCACGGAATCGGCCACGTAACGCTGGAAATGGAGACCGAGGGGGAGCCATGCCACGAGGCCGAGTGCCACCCGATACCTCCCACCTCGGACGGGCATCACCACCACCATCACCACTGAGATCCTCGAAGATAGGAGACCCCAATGTCTTTTTTACCGATAACCCGTGAGGAAATGGAAGCGCGCGGCTGGCCGCGCCCCGATTTTGTCCTTGTGACGGGAGATGCCTACGTTGACCACCCCTCGTTCGGCACAGCGATCATCTCGCGTGTCCTGGAGCGCGAGGGCTTTTCGGTCTGTATTCTTTCTCAGCCCCAAAAGGACGAGGATTTTTGCCGCTTCGGCGCTCCGCGCCTTGCCTTTCTTGTCAACGGTGGCAACATTGATTCCATGGTCGCCCACTACACGGCGGCCAAAAAACGCCGCAGTGAGGACGCCTACACCCCCGGCGGTAAGGCGGGGGCCCGCCCCGACCGCGCCGTGACGGTCTATTGTCGCGCCCTCCGCCGTCTTTTTGGCGACGTGCCGATCGCGATTGGCGGTCTTGAGGCTTCACTCCGCCGCTTTGCTCACTACGACTATTGGAGCGACAGCGTCCGCCCCTCGATCCTCCTCGAATCGGGCGCCGATCTTTTGATGTACGGCATGGGAGAGCGCCACGTGGTCGAGATCGCCCGACGCCTTGCGGCAGGGGAGCCCGTGGTCGCCCTCACCGATGTGCTTGGCACGGCGTATGCCAAAAAGACCACCGCCCTCCCTCCCCTTGACGGCGCCGTGGCCTGCCCCTCAATGCAGGAGGTGTCCGCCCTCACCGAGGAGGGGCGCCGCGCCTACGCCGTGGCCTGCCGCATTCAGCAAAGGGAGCACGATGCTGCCCGCGGTAAGACCGTCACACAGGCGGACGGAGACGTGACCGTGGTGCAAAATCCCCCCTCGCCTCCCCTCACCACCGCGGAAATGGACGCCGTGTATGCGCTCCCCTTTGAGCGCACCTACCACCCCTCCTATGAGGCGCTTGGCGGTGTCCCCGGCATCGAGGAGGTCAAGTTTTCGATCATCCATAACCGCGGCTGCTACGGCGCCTGCAATTTCTGCTCGCTGGCCTATCATCAGGGGCGGAAGATCAGTGTCCGCAGCCATGAGTCGGTCATTGAGGAGGCCCGTGCCATTACGCGCCTTCCCGATTTCAAGGGCTATATTCATGACGTTGGCGGCCCCACCGCCAATTTTCGCGCTCCGTCCTGCAAAAAGCAGGAAAAGGTCGGTCTTTGCGCCGATAAGCGCTGTCTCGCCCCCACGATGTGCCCCGCCGTGCGTGTGGATCACTCGGATTACCTCTCGCTCCTTCGTAGGCTTCGTGCGCTGCCCGGTGTCAAGCGTGTGTTTATCCGTTCGGGTATCCGCTTTGACTACCTTGTGGCCGACGAGGATGAGAGCTTTTTCAAGGAGCTTGTCCGCCACCATGTCAGCGGCCAGCTGAAGGTGGCCCCCGAGCATTGCTCGCCACGCGTTCTGCGCCGTATGGGCAAGCCGCCGATCGAGGTCTATAACCGCTTCAAAAAACGCTTTTACGAGCTGACCGAGAGCATGGGCAAGCGCCAATACCTTGTGCCTTATCTCATGTCCTCCCACCCCGGAAGCACAGCGCGCGATGCCGTGGAGCTTGCCATTTTCTTAAAGCGCGAGGGCATGCGCCCTGAGCAGGTGCAGGACTTTTATCCCACCCCGGGAACGGTGTCCACCTGCATGTTCTATACGGGACTTGACCCCGAGACCATGGAGCGCGTGTACGTGCCGAAAACGCCCGAGGAAAAAGCCGAGCAACGGGCGCTCCTCCAATACTTCCGTCCCGAGAATTACGATAAGGTCCGCGCCGCCCTCCGCCGCGCCGGCCGTGACGATCTCATCGGCACGGGCAAGGATTGCCTCGTTCCCCCCGATAGACACCCCCCATTGTTCGCGGCCAGAGGGCGCGACG
>JAZRAU010000005.1:0-19019 GCA_045634705.1 Eubacteriales bacterium
GGGGCGCACGCAAAGGCGCTCGGTGAGACGTTCGTTTCCGCCCATGGTCACCCACGCCACCTCGGGGGCAAAGCCCTCCACGTGGTCCTTCTCCTTCTGGAGGAGCGATTCGGGGATGAACATCGGCATGTAGACGTTCTCGTGGCCCGTGGCCTTGAAGCGCGAGTCAAGGATCTTTTGGATGTTCTCCCAGATCGCGTAGCCGTAAGGGCGGATGATCATACAGCCCTTTACGCTCGAATAATCGATAAGATCGGCCTTTTTAACAATGTCGGTGTACCATTTCGCAAAGTCCTCGTCCATGGAGGTGATCTGATCCACCAGCTTCTCGGTGTTTGCCATGCTTTTATCTCCTGATGAAAATATGTTTCACACTATTATAACGCGCGTACGCGAAAAAGTCAATAACCTTGAAAAAAAAGGGGGAACTCTCGCGCCCGCCCACATCGACTGTATGGTAATACGCCTTCGGGTCGCGATCAAAGATTTTTGCTCTCAATCTGCGCGCTCCTGTTCCCTTGGCTTGCATTTTTGAATAAAAAGGACCGCAACTTGCAAAAACGAAGCGGAAATATTTCAAAATTGCAAGAAAAACACCAATATAAAAAATAAAAATGAAATATTCAAAAAAACACTTGCAAAAATGGGGAGCGCGTAGTATAATGATTAACGTGTGAGCCCGCTCACAAAGAACACCGTTTATGAGGAATACCGATGAACTATCTGACCACATCACGCGAGGAGCTTTTGCGTGAATATGAAGAACTGAAAAAGACCTATGCGGCCGTTTGTGCCGAAGGACTTAAGCTTGACCTTTCGCGCGGAAAGCCCTCGGCCGAGCAGCTTGACCTTTGCGAGGACATTTTCTCCACCCTGACCACGGGAGCGGAGGCTCGTGCGGAGAATGGCTTCGACTGCCGCAATTACGGTGAGGGATTTGGCCTTGCCGAGGCGCGCCGCTTCTTTTCAAGCTACACGGGGGTTCCTGCCGAGAACATCATTGTCTGCGGCAACTCCAGCCTCAACCTGATGTACGATGCCATCACCCGCTGCATGCTCCTCGGCACGGTCGGCTCGCCCCGCCCGTGGTGCCGTGAGGCGCGCCTGAAGTTCCTTTGCCCCGCCCCGGGATATGACCGCCATTTCGCGGTCACTGAGTCGCTTGGCTTTGAGCTGATCCCCGTCACGATGACGGCGGATGGCCCCGATATGGATGAGGTCGAGGCGCTGGTCGCCGCCGACCCTGCCGTCAAGGGCATCTGGTGCGTACCGAAGTATTCCAACCCCACGGGCATTACGTACAGCGATGCGACGGTGCGCCGCTTGGCCTCTATGAAGACCGCCGCTCCCGATTTCCGCATCTTCTGGGACAATGCGTACGCCGTCCACGCCTTTGGCGAGGAGGACGATACCCTTGCCGATATTTTTGCTCTTGCCAAGGAGGCGGGCAACGAGGATCGTATCTTTTACTTCACCTCCACCTCCAAGATCACTCTTCCCGGCGCCGGCATCTCAATGATCGCCGCCTCGGAGAGGAACCTTGCCGGTATCCGCGCCGCCATGAGTGTGCAGACGATCGGCCACGATAAGCTCAACCAGCTCCGCCACGTCCGCCTCTTTGAGAAGAAGGACGCTCTCCGTGAGCGCATGCTCGCCCACGGCCGTGTGATCGGTCGCAAATTTGACCTTCTTCTCTCGGTCCTGCGCCGTGATCTTTCGGGCCTTGGCATTGCCACATGGACCGAGCCGCGCGGTGGCTACTTCTCGTCTCTTGACGTGCTTGATGGCTGTGCCGCCCGCGTCTATGCCCTTTGCGCCGAGGCGGGTGTTGTTCTTACCAAGGTCGGCGCCACCTTCCCCTACGGTAAGGATCCCCACGACCGCAATCTCCGCCTGGCTCCCACCTTTGCCGCTGATGAGGGTCTTACCAAGGCCGCGGGCGTTCTGACTCTGGCCGTCCGTATGGCGGCGATCGAGAAGCTCCTTTCCGAGTAAGGGCTTCGCATTTTTGCATAAATCTCCGCTCGCTCCCTTTGACGTATTACATACGCCCGCAGGTCGCGATCGAACCTTTTTGCTCAAAGCCCATGCGCCCTGCGCGTTTCGGAACAACCGCAAATAAAAAGTCCGCCAAGGCGGACTTTTTTCTTGCTTATCAAGCATAAATCTTCTATATGTAAACAAAACTTACCAAAAACACCCTTGGCTTTTGTCACGATAATCGCTATCCACGGCTTGACAATTTCAGGGTTTTGCGGTACAATAATAGGGAAGAAAACAAAGGACGGAGTGTGCCTATGGAACGCGGGGAAGCCAAGCGGCTGATACAGGAATATAGGGAAAAGATCGAGCATCACGCGCGCCTCTATTATGAGGAGGACGCCCCCACGATCTCGGACTTTGAATACGATGCCCTCTTTCGCTCCCTGCAGGAGCTAGAGGCCGCCTTTCCCGAATTTGACAGCCCCACCTCTCCCACCAAGCGCGTGGGCGGTGCGGCGTCCGAACGCTTCGGTAAGTTTATCCACCGCGTGCAAATGGGCAGCCTTGGAGATGTCTTTTCCGCCGAGGAGCTTTCCGACTTTTGCAGTCGCACCGAGGCGGCGCTTGGCGGTGAGTGCGCCTACTCCGTAGAGCCGAAGATTGACGGTCTTTCGGTCTCCCTCACCTATGAAAACGGCGTTCTCGTGCGCGGCGCCACGCGTGGAGACGGCTTTGTGGGCGAGGACGTGACCGAGAATATCCGTACCATTCGCAACGTTCCTCTTTCGCTCTCCGAGCCGCTTCCGTATCTCTGTGTCCGCGGTGAGGTCTATATGCCCCGCGAGGTCTTTGCCGCCCTCAACGAGGCGCGTGAGGCCGCGGGCGAGGCACGCTTTGCCAACCCGCGCAACGCGGCCGCCGGCTCTCTCCGTCAGCTCGACCCGCGCGTGACCGCCTCGCGCCGCCTTTCGATCTTTATCTTCAATCTCCAGGAGGGCGACCTGTACACCGATGGCCGCACCCCAAAAACGCACGGGGAGGTGCTGGATCGCCTTGCCGCCCTCGGCTTCACCGTCCTTCCCGACCGCAAGACCGTGACGGGCTTTTCGGCGGTGTGGGAGCACGTAGTACACCTTGGCGCGATGCGTGAGAGCCGCCCCTACGATATGGACGGCGCCGTCATTAAGGCCGACCGCCTTTCCGATCGCACAGCGCTCGGCGAGGGGACCAGCACACCGAAGTGGGCGATTGCCTACAAGTACCCCCCGGAGCAGCAGGAGACCACGCTCGAGGGAATCGAGATCGCCGTCGGACGGACGGGCGTCCTCACCCCCACGGCCTGCCTTTCTCCTGTGCGCCTCGCGGGTACCACAGTCAGCCGCGCCACCCTCCACAACATCGACTTCATCCGTGAGCGTGACGTCCGCATCGGGGACCGTGTCATCGTGCAAAAGGCGGGCGACATCATTCCCGAGATCGTCCGTAGCCTACCCGAGCGCCGCACGGGCGGAGAGGAGCCTTACGCGATGCCAAAGGTCTGCCCTTCGTGCGGACGGCCCGTCGTTCGTGATGCGGGCGGTGAGGGCGCCGCCGTGCGCTGTGTGTTTGCGGGGTGCCCCGCTCAACGCGCCCGCGGCATCATTCACTTTGCCTCACGTGACGCCATGGATATTGACGGCCTTGGCCCTGCGATCATCTCGCTGCTCCTTGAAAACGGCAGGATCGCGGGTATTGCCGACCTCTACCGTCTGACCGTTTCGGATATCTCCGACCTTGACCGCATGGGCGACAAGAGCGCCGAAAACCTCGTTGCCGCCATTGAACGCTCAAAATCCCGCGGCCTTGAGCGGCTGCTCTTTGCCCTCGGCATCCGCCAGGTGGGGGTTGTCGCCGCCGAGGCGATCGCCGCCCGCTTTCGCACGCTTAAGGCCTGCTTCACCGCCACCTTTGAGGACTTCTGCACGGTGCCCGACATCGGGGAGATCACCGCCGCCAACCTTTTGGAGTTTTTTGCCTCGGAGGAGGCGCGTACCCTTGCGGATGCACTCATCGCGGCGGGAGTTCTGACCGAGGCGGTCAAGGCCCCCCCGGCCGATACCCTGCAGGGCCTGACCTTTGTCCTGACCGGTACCCTTCCTACCATGACGCGTGAGGACGCCACCGAGCGCATCAAGGCTGCGGGCGGCAAGGTGGCCGGCTCGGTCTCGGCCAAGACCTCGTACGTTGTGGCCGGTGAGGCCGCGGGGAGCAAGCTCACCAAGGCGCAGGCGCTTGGCGTTCCCGTCATTGATGAGGCCGCTCTCCTTGCTATGCTTTCCGATTGACGTCCCCCTAAAACGGAAGAAACGAAAACAAAACTATACAAAAGCAACCGTTTCCGATCCCTCGGAAACGGTTGCTTTTATTCGGGTAGGCGGCCGCTCGGACGGAAGCCGTCGAGGCGCCCCTCACAAATGGCGTGGAAGATGCGGTGGCGGAGGCCGGGGTTGTCTCTTTCCAGCGTGCGGAGCAGGGTCTTCATGTTCTCACGCTCGGTGTGCTTGTCCTCAGGGCAGCGGCTCTCCACAACGGGCAGCGGATTTTTTCGCACAAAGTATTCCACGTCCTTCTCCTTGGCGTAAAGCAGGGGACGGATCATGGTCAGGTCGCGGTTGGAAAGGTAAGTGACGGGGGAAAAGCAGCCGAGCCGCCCCTCAAAAAACAGGTTGAGCATAAAGGTCTCCACCGCGTCGTCAAAGTGATGCCCCAGCGCCACCTTGTTGCATCCCAGCTCCTTGGCAGCTCCGTGCAATACGCCGCGCCGCATACGCGCGCAAAGCGAGCAGGGATTTGGCTCCTTGCGCTCCTCAAAAATGATCCGCGCAATGTCGGTGTGCTCTACGTGATAGGGGACGTCCAGCTCTCGGCAAAAGGCTTCGATCGTGGAAAAATCGCTGTCGGGGAAGCCCATGTCCACCGTCACGCCGATAAGCGAAAAGGGGTGGGGATAAAAGCGGCGGAGCTCGGCAAGCCCCGTGAGCAGGGTCAGCGAGTCCTTCCCACCCGAGATTCCCACGGCAATGCGATCGCCGTCCCCGATCATGGAGTAGTCGTCCACAGCACGGCGCATAAAGCTTAGGATCCTTTGGATCTCTTTCATAGTCACACCTCGGTTTTCTTTGGCATAAGATAGCAGTGAATGCGTGTTTATAGGAGGGCCGATATGGCGATCAGAGTGTATATCGATCAGGGGCATAACCCCAGGAACCCCAACGCGGGTGCCGAAGGAAACGGCTACCGTGAGCAGGACATCGTGTACCGCATTGGAGAAGAGCTGTACGCGCTCCTTGAGGCAGACCCCAATTTTGAGGCGCGCCTCTCGCGCCCAACGCCCGAAACCATGCTTGGCGTTTCGGGGGCCGACAGCCTGCGCCTGCGTGTTGAGGGGGCGCGGGCCTTCGGTGCCGATCTTCTTCTCAGCATCCACACAAACTCGGCGGATTCTCCCCTTGTCGGCGGCAGTGAGGCCCTCGTCTTTTCGGTGGCCTCCCCCGCCTACCGCATCGCGGAGACGGTGCTTACCACCCTCACCGAGGCCACGGGCTTCCGCAACCGCGGCGTTAAGCTCCGCCCGGGGTTGTATATCCTCAGAAGGAGCCCGATGCCCGCGGTGCTGATCGAGGTCGGTTTCATCACCAATCCCTATGAGGCCACCTTTATGTACGAGAACCCCCGTCTCATCGCCCGGGGGATCTACAACGGCTTGCGCCGCTATTACGGCGTGTAGCCTTCGGATCGGGTATGGGAAAAGGCAATTTGAGCAAGGCTCAAATTGCCTTTTCCTTTTTGTTACTTCAGCTCAAGATGCTCACACGCGAGGAAGTCCTGCGCGGCGGAAACGCTGTTGGTCGCAAAGAGGAAGGAGGCTCCGCACGTAGGGCAGAATACACGGATCCCCTCCGCTGTCATCTCCACCTCATATTCGCCTCCGCGGCAGGGACAGTCGATCTTTCCGTCCGCCTCCAGCTCCTTCACCACAAACCGCACAATGTCGTGGATCTGCGCGTCGGGGAAGAAGGGTTCCTCATCGTCGGGCGTCGCGCGATCGCAGTCCTCGTCCTCCTCAAGGGGAGTGGCCCCCTTGCCGAGAAGCTCTTCGTAGAGCTTTGTCAGCTCCTCGGTGCTTTTCTCGGTCGCGGCGCACAGCTTCTCCTCGTCACGTCCCAGAAAGCCGATGTTAAGGTCGGTGTAAGGGCAGGCCAGGTGAAAGATGTCTCTGCCGTAAAAAAGGGTGTCGGAGAGCGTGTAATGGTGGTCCTTGCCGCAAAGGAGGCAGGGCACGGTCAGGCGCACGCGGCGGTCGGCGGTGCCAAGCATCGTCATCTGCTCCTCACATCCGCAGGAGCAGCGCAGACGCAGAATGTCCTGTGCGCCAAGGCCAAAGGCGCCCGCAAGGCCGCGGACGATGTAGCCGCACCTCGGACAGCGGTAGGCCACGTGGGTGGTTTTCGGGTTGAGTATCATCGGTAATACCTCAAGTTATCGTTCTATGGGGAGGATCCCCCGGTCGGTCGCCAGAGCCGTTGTGGCCAGATCAAAGCGTCCGCGGGGAAGCCTCGGTATCACAAAGTCACGGTAGATAACGCCAATGGCGGTACCGCCATAGCCGCGCAGGAACCGGTCGTAATAGCCGCCGCCGTATCCAATGCGGTAGCCATCGCGGTCAAACACAAAGGCAGGGACAAGGCAAAGCGAGGCGGGCACGCCCTCGTAAACGGGAGCATCCCCGGGTGGCTCGCTGATGCCGTAAAGTCCCGGCACAAGAGAGTCAAGCGAGGAGATATAATGAAAGGTCATCTCGCCTCCCGGGCGGGAGCGCGGCAGAGCCACGCGCTTGCCCTCGGAAAGCGCCGCGCGGAGAAGGGGCATGATGTCGATTTCCACGGAGCGCGGCGCATAGGCCAAAAGCACGGCGGCGTGTCGGTAGGAGGGGGCTTCGGAGAGTACGCGGCAGACAGCGCCGTCACGCGCCGCCCGCTCGTCCCCTGTGAGCGCCTCTCTCTTTTTTCGGTAAAGCGCGCGCAGGGCGCCCTTTTCATCCTTAATGCTGTTCATGCGTCACCTCGGCAGTGGCTCGGGTATGGGGGGCACGTTGCCCACAAGCGGCATCACAAGAAGATGCGCCGCGGGGCATACACGGTAGGTGGGGGAAAGCCCCTCGGTTACGGCCAACGCGCGCCGCGGATCCTTCCGTGAAAGGATCGCCGCCTCCTTTTCCCACCGCGCCGTAAAGCAGGAGTCCGCAAGGGTATCTAAGGTGAAATCAAACGCCGCACGGCTCATGGCTCCGCCAAGGGCCGAGTAGAGAAATGCGCGGTCTTCGGTCGGCATCGGCGTGAGGGGGGCCTCGGCATAGAGAGAGAATTCCTCACCCCCCGCGGACAGGGCATTCGCCCCGGCGGGAAGGGCAAGCGTAAATCCCATGCGGCGGTAAGCCGCCGAAAGCCCCTCATCGGCGGGCAAAAGGCAAAGCGCCGTCACCCCTTCGGCCGCGGCCCACCGCGCCGTCTCTTTTATGAGGGTACGCAGGTGTCCTTGTCCTCGTGCGGCTACCGCCGTCGAGAGGGCATAAAGGTAAAGGATGCGACACCCGTCGACCGAAAGCGGGATCGCCGCCCCCTGCGAGAGGGGAGCCTCGCCGCAAGAAAGACGGAGGGGGACCGCCCCCGCACGGGAAAGAGCAGAAAGCGCGGCCTCGGCCTCGCCCTCACTACCGCCGAAGCCCTCGGCGTAAAGACGGGGGGAGAGGGGGCCTTCTGTGGTAAATACCGTCACTTCGTAATGAGCGCGGCGGTGCCCACGCTCTTTGCCGTCTCCTCGCCGCAAAGAATGGTAAGAAGGCGCAGGGAAAACTCGGCAGAAGCGCCCATGCCCTGGGCGGTGGTAAAGCGGCCGTCGGTCACCACGCGCTCATCCGAGACACGTGCCCCCAAAAGCTGGGAACGGAACCTTTCAGAGGGATAAGAGGTCGCTTGAAGGTCAAGGAGAAGCCCGCGGCGGCCAAGAAGATAGGGAGCCGCACAAATGGCCGCCACATGAGCGCCCGTGCGCTCGGCCGCTTTCAAAAGGCGGTCGGTCACAGGAGAGGCGTTCAGGTGATCCGAGCCGGGGAGACCTCCGGGAAACACCACCATCCGGAAATCCTCGGTGATCTCGTCGGGGGTAATGTCGGCCGTAACGGCGATGCCGTGGCTGCCAACCACGGTGCGTCCCGTGATGCCCACGGTCCTCACCTCCACACCGCCGCGGCGCAGAATGTCCACAGGCGTGAGCGCCTCGATCTCCTCAAAGCCATCGGCAAGCAAAACATAAACCATAAAAAAGCCCCCTTCGCATCATTCATCAAATAAACGGTGTCGCCGTTCCTCGTATTCGGCACGGCTCATAAGCAGCTCGCGCGGACGGGCGCCGCCCTGCGATTCGCCGACGATGCCCATTTCGCACATGGCGTCAATAAAGCGGGAGGCCTTACCGAAGCCGACGGCGATCTTCCGCTGAAGGAGCGAGGTCGAAATGCTCCCCGTCGAGAAGGCGACCTCCAGCGCCGCCTCAAATTTGGGGTCATCCAAAACGCCATCAAGGCTCGCGCCCATGTCACCGTCCTCGTCGTCATCACTGCCGTTCTGCTTCGCGCACTTGGCGGCCTCCTTCTCGATATCCGAGAGGATCGCCTCGTCAAACACGGCCTCGCCAACGCTCTTAGCCAGGTGCGCCACCACGGCTTTGACCTCGTCGTCCTCCACAAAGGCGCCCTGCACACGCTGGGGCGTTCCCGCAGGAGAAAAGAGCATATCGCCGTGCGGCAGGAGGCGCTCAGCCCCTGTCATATCGAGGATCGTGCGCGAGTCTACCAGCTGATTGACGCGGAAGGCGATGCGCGCGGGAATGTTGACCTTGATATCACCCGTGATGACGTTGACCGACGGGCGCTGGGTACCGATCAAAAGGTGAATGCCTGCCGCCCGCGCCTTCTGGGCAATGCGGCAGATCGAGGCCTCCACCATTTTTCTTGCCGACATCATCAGGTCGTTCAGCTCGTCAATGACGATCACGATCTTCGGCAGGGTGGGGATCCCACGCTCAAGGCAATAGGCATTATAGCCCTTGATGTCGCGCACGCCCGCTTCCTCGATCATATCGTAGCGGCGCTCCATTTCGTTCACCGCCCAGTTGAGGGCGCCCGCCGCCTTAGTGGGGTCGGTCACCACGGGAACGAGAAGGTGCGGGATCTTGGCGTACACATTGAATTCGACCTTCTTCGGGTCGATGAGGATCATTCTTACGTCATCGGGGGATGCCTTATACAAAAGGCTGATCAGCACCGAGTTGATGCACACCGATTTACCCATGCCCGTGGCACCCGCGATCAGCATATGCGGCGCCTTGGCAATGTCAAAGAAGACAGGGTTGCCCGTAACGTCACATCCCACGGCCACGGTGGTCTTGGATTCGGCATTGCGGAAGGTCTCGGTGTCGAGAAGCGAGCGGATGCGTACGGGTGTCGATTTGCGGTTCGGCACCTCCACACCGATCGAGCTCTTGTTGGGGATCGGCGCCTCAATACGCACCCCCTGCGTGCTGAGCTTCTGGGTGATGTCGTCGGTCAGTGCGGCAACCTTGGCCACGCGGATGCCCGCCTTCTGAATGAACTCATAACGCGTGATGCGCGGCCCGCGCGAGTAGCCCGTGATCGTGATCGGGATCCCAAAGCTCTCCAACGTCTTGACCAGCGTATCCTGGTTCTTGTGGATCTCCTCCTGAAGGTCGGCCTCCTGCTCCAGAGCGGGCAGGCGGAGGAGCGTTGTGGGCGGATACTCGTAGGCGGAGGTCTCGCGCTTCGGCGCGGGCGCCTTCTCCTCGTGCGATTCGCGCTCCACCACCACGCCGTTTTCCCGCATCACGGCGGGGTTGTAGGCGGGCGCCCCGGCTATGGGCGTAGGCTCAGGCATAACCGCAGGCACAGCAACCGGTGTAGCGGCAGGCGCAGGCGCCGCCGCGGGAGCAGGCGCGGGTGCCGCTGCGGGCGCGGGCGCAGGCTCTGTGGGAGTTGCGCGCAGATAGGCGGGGCCGTGTACACGCACAGGCTCGTTTACCGTCACACGGCGGAAATCCTCCACGCCGCGGAAGGGCGCTTCCTCGGGGGTAGCGCCCCCCCCATGCGAGAGCACCTCGGCACTCATATGCGTAACGCTTCCGCCAAGAGGACGGGCGCCCTCCCTTGGCGGCTCCGCGGTGACGGACGGGCAGAGGTCGCTGACCGCATAGCTGTGGATCCCGTCGTTCTGGCGCAGGCGCTCGCGGATTTTTCTTTCTTTGTAGGAACGCAGCTCCTCCTCGCTCGGCTCGGTCGGGGCAGGGGAGAGGGGGCTGTCCTTTTTGGCGGTGGCGCCGTCGGTCTCACGGAAAAGGTCGGCAAAGCGGCGATGCTTGTCCCCCTCCGAGGGAGCGGGCGTCGGGGCGGCCTCGCCTTCCGCGATCTCTTTTGCCGACTCGGCCGCGGACGGAACCCCCGACAGGCGCTCGGCACGGGCGGCGCGCTCGGCCGTCACACGCTCGGCCTCCTCGGCGCGCTCGCGCAGGCGGCGCTCAGCAGCGTCCTTGCGACTCCTTTTCAGCTTGTCGAAAAGCGAGCGCACAATGGCGTCGGGACTGAAGCCGAAGCCGAAAATGCCGTAAAGAAGAACGGCCAGCGCCGCAAGAACGATCGTCATTACCGGCCCGACAAGGCGGTACAGCACCCAACCCAAAAGGGCACCGAGGAAGCCGCCGCCCTGAGGGCGCGGGGACTCAAAGCTGAAATAGGAGCTGCCCGACAGGGGCACCTCCTCCTTGGGAATCGTGCCCGAGAGGGCCTCCATGGGGAGAGTCAGAATGTAAACGAGGGAAAGGAGAAGCAAAAGCGATGCCGTGGAGAGCAGAACGTGGTAGCCAAGATTGCGGCCGGCAACGGCACGCCTCCAGAAGATCGCCAAAAGGAAAAAGAGAACGGGAAAAAGATAAGCGGCATAAGAGAAAAGGCCCAGAAAGACAAAGCGGATCGCGTCCCCGGCAAATCCGCAGCCCGAGGTATAAAGACAAAGCCCCAAAAGGATCGAGACAACGATCCAGATGTAGGGCATGGCAATGTTGCGCCGGCTTTTGGGGTCATGGCGCGCCTCGTTGCGGCTTTTGCGCCTTGCCTCACGCTCCTCGCGCTCCTTTTGCGTGCTGGGCAGCGGCAGATCCGTAGGCTTTTTTCTTTTGAAGGGGGACATGAATGCCATGGGACTTCCTTTCTCTCACAGTGTACATAGGGAAAAGACGGAATCGGCGGAGAAAACCGCCATACGCCTCGGCGTATGCGACGGCCCCTTAGGGGCCACACTCTTAATGATACCAAATTTCGAGAGAAAAAACAATAGTCGATGGTATTTATTTTTACCTTAGTGTAAAAAAATATGTAGCGCGCGAAGGGAGAAAGCAAATGAAGGAAAGGGCAAAGCGGCGACTGGGACTTTTGGCCTCGGGGATCGGCGGACTTGCCAACGGCCTTTTGGGCACGGGTGGCGGCATGGTCATGGTGCTTACGCTCTCGCGCCTATATCCCGATAAAGAAAAGAAAATGGTGGCGATCTCTACCGCATGCGCCCTTGTTTTTTCTGTATTGACAATCATACTTTACGTTATGAACGGTAATATGCAAGGGATCTCGGCTCTCCCCATTCTTGCGCCCTCGCTCCTTGGCGGCGCTCTCGGCGCCCTGCTTCTCGGGCGCATCGGCGGCCGCCTTCTCTATGCCACCCTCGCCTTGCTCCTCATTTTCGGCGGGGTGCGCCTCCTTTTCTGACATGGAGGCGCTTGTGGTCTTCGGCGCCGCCGTCCTTTCGGGAATGGGAGTGGGGAGCGGCGGCCTTTACCTTTTGTACCTCACAGACGTCCTCGGTGTCGGTCAGTACGCCGCGCAGGGGCAGAACCTCACCTTCTTCGTGCTTGCCACCCTCGCCTCGTCGCTTCTGCATCTTCGGCGCGGTCACTTCACCCTTGCGGAGCTTTTTCCCTTCCTCGCGTGCGGCCTTATCGGCACCGTGCTCGGCACGCTTCTGACGTCGGTGACACCGCCCTCGATCGCCCGTCACGCCTTCGGTGCCTTCATGATCCTTGGCGGCTTCATCGCCCTTTTTCGTGCGCTTTTCGGAAAGGGGGCGGAAAAAGCGAAAAAAAGGCGCCGCCGCGGGTAGAAGCATCTTGACAAACCGCCACCTTTTGTCTATAATGAAAAGGAATATAAAATTAATAAGAGGTTCGCTATGATCAAGCTTTACAACACGCTCACCGCGCGTAAGGATCCCTTCGTGCCGATCGAGGAGGGCAAGGTCAAGATGTACGCCTGCGGCCCCACGGTCTATAACTATTTCCATGTCGGGAACGCGCGTTGCTTCGTGCTTTTTGATATGCTCCGCCGTTACTTTGAGTACCGCGGCTATGATGTCACCTTTGTCCAGAACTTCACCGATATTGACGATAAGGTGATCCGCCGCGCCAACGAGGAGGGTGTCGGCTATACCGACATCGCGGAGCGCTACATAAAGGAGTACTTCACCGATGCCCGCGGCCTCGGCGTCCGTGCCGCCACGGTCCACCCCCACGCCACCGAGAATATGGAGGAGATCCTCTCGATCGTCAAGGGCCTTGTCGATGAGGGATACGCTTATCCCATGGACGGGGACGTGTACTTCCGCACCCGCAAGTTCCGCGGCTACGGTAAGCTTTCCGGGCAGGCCATTGAGGACCTTGAGTCGGGCGCGCGGATCGACGTGAACGACAAAAAGGAGGATCCCCTTGATTTTGCCCTCTGGAAGGCGGCTAAGCCGGGGGAGCCCTCTTGGACCTCGCCGTGGGGTGAGGGGCGTCCCGGCTGGCACATCGAGTGCTCGGCCATGGTGCGCCGCTACCTCGGCACGACGATCGACATCCATTGCGGCGGTCAGGACCTCATCTTCCCGCACCATGAGAACGAGATCGCGCAGTCCGAGTGCTGCAACCACGCTCCCTTCGCCAACTTCTGGCTTCATAATGGCTACATCAATATCGACAACCGCAAGATGTCCAAGTCGCTCGGCAACTTCTTCACCGTGCGTGAGGTCGCCGAGAAGTACGGCTATCTGCCGATCCGCTACTTCCTGCTCTCGTCGCATTACCGCAGCCCGATCAACTTCTCGGAGGAGGTCATCGGTCAGGCCGCCGCGGCTCTTGAGCGCATCTTCAACTGCGCCGATTCTTTGGCCTTCTATGTAAAGAATGCCGAGGGCGAGCTGCGCCCTGAGGAGAACGCACTGCTTGCCGCGATGAACGCCACCAAGGAGGCGATGATCGAGGGTATGGATGACGACTTCAATACGGGAGCGGGCATCGCCGCGCTCTTTGACCTTGTCACCCTCATCAACAAGGCACTTGCCGCGCGCCCCTCGGCTGCCGCCGCCCGCGAGGCGAAAAAGCTCCTTGACGAGATGACCGAGCTTTTCGGCTTTGTCCGCAACGAGGACGAGGATGCTGAGCTCACCGCGTGGATCGAGGAAAGGATCGCCGCCCGCGCCGCCGCCAAGCGTGAAAAGAACTATGCCGCCGCGGACGCCATTCGCGCTGAGCTTCTTGAGCGTGGCGTTGCTCTGCAGGATACCTCGCAGGGCACCAAGTACACCATTGCCCGATAATCCGTTTGGAAAAAGATGTCCCCCATGGCCGTTTTCGGTCAGGGGGGCTCTTTTTTTCCTCTTTCTTGAAAAAGGGACAGGAAGTGTAGGTTTCTTTTCCGCGGGGCCTCGCGTATAATGGAGAGGAAAGGAGATTACATAATGGATCTTTTACGCATCAGTGACTGTAAGCTGAAGGTCACGCTGACCGAGGGGGATATGCAGAAATACCGCCTGGACGGCGAGGGCATCGATTACGATACCACAGAAACGCGGAGCGCCTTCTGGCAGATCCTTGACGAGGCCAAGCGGAGGACGGGCTTTGATGCAGGCGGGGGGCGCCTCTTTGTTCAGGTGTACCCCTCGCGGGGGGGCGGCTGTGAGATGTACGTCACCCTGCTGACCGAGGGCGCCGACCGTGACACCGAGGAAGAGGAGACGCCCCCCCTCTCGGTCCGCAGCATCTATGGCTTTTCTTCCCTTGCCGACCTCATCACGGCCTGCCAAAAGCTCTCGGACCTCGGTTATACGGGGGAGAGCGCTGTGTATGCAGGGGAGGACGGCTACTCGCTCGTTGTTTCGGAGCGCTGGGAGTCGGGCATCGGGGAATACGCCTTTCTTGAAGAATACGGCACAAGGCGGTCGGGCGGTGTTCGCCTTTCCTATCTCAAGGAGCACGGAAAGTGCCTCCGTGAGGGGGATGCGGTGGCCCTATTCGCTACCTTATGAAAACAGCGCTTGCTTGGCAAGCGCTGTTTTCTTTCAGATATCCTTGCCGTCCTCAACGGCGGCGATCATCCCCACGCGGATCGCGTGGCGCCCCCCTTCAAACGGGGTGGAAACAAAGAGGTCGGTGATGTCCTTCGCCAACCCCGCGCCGACCACGCGCGCCCCAAGGCAGAGGACGTTCGCATCGTTGTGCAGGCGCGTCATGCGCGCGGAAAAGGTGTCACCGCAAACGGCGGCGCGGATACCGCGGAACTTGTTGGCGGTCATGCTCATGCCGATGCCCGTGCCGCAGATGAGGATCCCGAGCGCCTCGGCATCGCTCTGCACGGCCTTCGCCACAGCGGCAGCAAATAGGGGGTAGTGGCAGGAGGCATCGCTGCCGGTGCCAAGGTCGTTGACCGTAAAGCCACCCTCGGTGAGATGTGCCTTTAGGGTCTCCTTCAGCCCAAAGCCGGCGCTGTCGGCGCCGATGTAGATCTTTTTCATCGTGAATTCCCTCACATTTCTTTGTTTTCCCTGGAAAGTCTCTCTAACCTCTCGCGCTCGGCCTGCGGCAGACGGAGATATGCGGGGCGCAGGGCCTCGTCGGTCACTGTCTCACCCGCCACCGCCATGCGGTAGGCGCACCGTCCCGCCGCCGCCGCGTTCTGCTCGGAAAGGAGGGAGGGGTTAGGGAGGATCGGTACCCCTGCCCGAAGGAAGGCGGCTTCGGCCACGGCCATACCGTCTCCCACCAGCCGCACCCCCTCGCCGGGGTACGCGGCCAAAATCTCCTCGGCCAGCGCCTCGGCGGCGATCGCACGGTCGGGCGTCAGGCGGATAAGCTCACCGCCCTCACAGCGGAAAAGTGCCGTATAGACCTGCGCGCGCCGGGCGTCCATGACCGCCGCAATGAGGCCGGGGAGCGGCGTCAGCTGCTCGGCCAGCGCCAAAAGCGCCGAGACCTCGGCACACGGAAGTCCCCGTCCAAAGGCCAGCCCCTTGATGACCGAGGCACCGATGCGGACGCCCGTAAAGGAGCCGGGCCCCGCCGTGCAGGCAAAGAGGTCGATGTCGTCCTCGGTGAGCGAGGTCGAGGCAAGGAGCGAGCGGATCATGGGAAGCAACAGCTCGCTGTGCGAGCGCCCCCCGCCCGCCACGGTGTATTCGCCGAGAACGGTAAGGTCGTCAAGGATCGCCGCGGAGGCGACCTTGGCGGTGCTGTCAAGGCATAAGATCTTCATAGTTGGCTCCCGATACGGTAATGGTTCTCTCGTCGTCTCCCGTCCGCACGATCGTCACCGTTAGCGCGGCATCGGGAATCTCGTCACGGATGTTCTCGCTCCATTCGCAAAGGATAACGCCCTCACTTGCCAGGTAATCGTCGTATCCAATCGAGGCAAGGTCGTCGCCGTCCGCAATGCGGTACATGTCAAAGTGGAAGATCGGCAGGGCTCCGCCGCGGTACTCGTTGACTACGGTGTAGGTAGGGCTTCTCACCGCCGCTCCCGGCGCCACCGCCGAGGAAAAGCCGCGGCAAAAGGCAGTCTTTCCCACCCCCATGTCGCCAAACAGGGCTAAAAAGAGGCGCCGCCGTCCCGAGGCGATCACGCGCTCACCGATCGCCCGTCCAAGGGCCTCGGTCTCGGAGGCACAGGCTGTAGTGTACGTCTTCATAGGATCTCCTTAGCCTATCGCCGTCAAATACTCGTCGGCGCCCTCGCCGAAAAGATAGCGGAGCGCCTCGCGGTACTCGGCCTCGGCACGCGCGGCGCGCTCGGTCGCCCCCTTGCCCGTGTCGCGCACGGCACGGAGAAGCGTGTTCTTCGGTGTGTCGTCGGGGTCGGTCAGCTCCATGGCCGTCACGCGGTAGCCCGCCGCCGAAAGGCGCAGGGCGCGCAGTCCGTCGGTCAGTGACTCGGCAAGCTTCTGGCAAAGCTGGGGCTCACGCGCGGCAAACGCGAGGGGCGGGCAGGCAAGGTGCCGCGCCAGCGTGCGGTGACAGCAGGGTGTAGAAAGCACCGCATCCGCCCCCAAAGCTATGGCCGTGCCAAGCACCAGGTCGGTCGCAATGTCGCAGGCGTGCAGAGAGACCACAAGATGTGGGTGCCCCATGGGCGTTCGCCGCACGTCCTCGCAAAGAAAGCGCATGCCGTCAAAGCCGAGGCGCCTTGCCGCGTCGGCGCAGAAGTCTATAACGTCCTGCTTTAAGTCAAGGCACAGCATGTCCACCTCGCGGCCCAGCATGTTCGCAAAATAGTGGTAAACGGCAAAGCTCAAATAGCTCTTGCCACAGCAAAGGTCGTACACCGTGAGGCGGCCCTCGGTAGGCAGCGCGGGCAGCACCGCCTCAAGATGCTCCAAGAAGCGGTTGATCTGGCGGAACTTCGCCTGCTTTTTGTCGTGGATCCGTCCGCTCCTGTCGGAAACCCCCAGAAGGCGGAGAAAGGGCTCGTCTCCCTGCAAAAGGCGCCTCTTTTGGCGGTCAAGGCCCTCGGTGGGGAGCGTCACCCCCACGGCCGACAGGGCACCGCGCAGCGTACGCTTGCAGAGCACCGTCTCCTTGCCGCCGGCGGCGCGGCGGTATTCGGCATCGCCCGCGCTTGTCAGGAGATTGATCTGCGCGTAGGGCGCACAAAGCTCAAGGAGAGCTTCGGTGTCTAGCGGCACCGGAAGGCGGCTGTGGCGCACCTTTCCGTTCGCCTCGGCAAACTCCAGCGCCAAAACCGGCTTCTCGCGGAAAAGGCAGAGCCGTCCCGATACCTTGGGCGCATTGTCGCCCGCAGGGCGGGATAGCACCAAGCGGCGCAGGGCACCGCCGTCGGCGGCCAGTGCGGTGAGCGAGAGGATCTCGTCAAGCGGCTTATGTTCCACTTGTCGTGCCCCCCTTGCCCTTTTTGCCAAAGGAGAGCTTGTTCTCCTCATGGCGCCAAAGACGCCCGATGTTCTTGCGGTGGCAGAGAATGATGATCGCGGCAAAGATCACGCCAAAAAGCATGATCCCCGCATCGTAAAAGCCCTGCTCGTCTCCTGTAAAGATGAAGGCCTGCATATACCCCTGGAGGGCCAGCGGCAAAAGAAAAGCCGCGGTGATCGAGCCGAGCGAGACGTACCTCGTCATCCACACAAGGAGAACAAAGGACAAAAACAGCACAAGAAAGACAGGGGGCGAGAGGATGAGGATCGCCGTTGCCGCGCAAAGCACGCCCTTGCCGCCACGGAAGCGGTAGTAGATCGGCTTGATGTGGCCAATGACGCAAAAGAGCGCCGCGATCCAGCACATCGGGCTGAACGAAAGAGCCTTCAGATAACTGAAGCCGCAGAAAAGGCCACCGATAAACATAGCAAGAACAGTCTTGAAAAGATCGCCGAAAAGTGTTAAGAGCGCTGCCTTTTTGCCGTACACGCGGAGCATGTTGGTAAGGCCCGCGTTGCCGCTGCCCTTTTGGCGGACGTCCTCGCGGTACAAAAGGCGAGAGAAAAGCACCGCGCTGTTGATGCTGCCGAGAAGATAGGCGACCGCCGCCAAAAGAGCGACGATAAGGTAGGGCACCGTCTCCGCCCCGGGGGCGATCTTCGTGGTGTAAAGCCCATATTGTAAAATATCCGAAAGCATGGCTTGCCTCCTTGAATACTGCGTACGGCGGCCGCCCTTGCGCGCGGCGCATGCCGATATGTTTACTTTATACATAAAGTATTATACCAAAAAAGCGAATAAAGTCAAGGGGTAAGAGTGTTCACTCACCGCCTTTTCCCAAAAGGCCTTGCTTTTTCCTAGCGGCTTTGCTATACTTTGGGGGAGGGGAGGTGTCGGTATGAATACTGCGGTCAATGAGCTTTTCACCGCCGAGGGCATAGAGGCCTACGGCGTTTTGCCGTATGCCGCGTGTCACAAGACCTACCCCGCGCTCTTTGCGCGCCGTGACCCCGCCTTCACACCGCGGAGCGTTCTCGTTTTTCTCGTGCCCTACTATACGGGTCCTGCCGAAAACCTCTCGCTCTACGCCGTCAGCCGCGATTATCACCTCTATATGCGCTCACTCTCCGAGCGCCTCTTAGCCACCCTCCACGCCGCTCACCCCACGGCCAAATTTCTCGCCTTCTCGGACCATTCCCCGATCGATGAGCGCCGCGCCGCCGCTGCGCTGGGCCTCGGGCTCCTCGGCGATAACGGCCTTTTGATCCATAAAAAATACGGCTCACTCGTCTTTATTGGCGAGGTGTTTTCCGATCTCCCCGCCCCGCCCGAGGCCGCCCCCATAGCCCCCGTGTCCTGCGAGCATTGCGGCGCCTGCCGCCGCGCCTGTCCCACGGGCGCCCTCACGGGGGGCGGCGATTGCCTCTCGGAGCTGACCCAAAGGAAGGGCGACCTGCCCCCCGAGGCCTTTGCCCTGATGCGCCGCCACCGCACCGTTTGGGGCTGTGACCTCTGTCAGACCGCCTGTCCCCATACGCGCCGCGCGATCGCCGCGGCCGCCACCACCCCGATCGCCTTTTTCCATAAGGCCCGCATCCCCCACCTCACCTCGGCCGCCCACGCCGCCATGAGCGACGAGGAATTCCCCGAGCGCGCCTACGCCTGGCGCGGCCGCAAAACGGTGGAAAGAAACCTCAAGGAAT
>JAZRAU010000006.1:0-13194 GCA_045634705.1 Eubacteriales bacterium
AGTTCCACGCGGCGTGCACGGCGCACGCAATGAAGAGGTTGTGGGTTCGGAACACAAGAAGGCCAAGAAAAACGCCGAAAATGAAGATGTTGACAGCACCAAGCAGAGAAAATCCCGCGTTGCCGGCGTGCATCGTGGAGAAAAAGAGGGCGCTGACAAGCACGGCGCCAAGAGGCGTTGTGGTGTTGCAGAGCGAGGGCATCAGATACCCACGAAAGAGGAATTCCTCGGCCGAGCTTTGAATAAGGAAGGCGAGGAAATAGAGGACCAGCATCGCGGGACGGACGGCCGAGGCCGTGACGGTTAAGGCGCCCGTGGCGTATGGGATAAGAAATGTACCGCCGATCATAGCGCCGCCGATCGCAAGGCCGAGGAGCGCATAAAGAGAGGCCTTGGCGTTCAGCATGACACCCATAGAGGCCAGGGAACGACGCTCGATCAGGCGGCAATAGACCACCGAAACAGCAATGATGACCGCCATGGAAAAGAGCGAGATAAGAAAGTAGGCGTTCTCTGCCATGATCGTGACAGTCACAGCGTCCATGGCCTGCATCAGAGCCTCCTCGGTGACTTGGGGATCCGTAAGAAGCTCGGGATCCAGCAGGGAGAACATACGGACGGTGGTGTAGAAGGAGACGGGAACAGCCGCCACCGTCTCGGCAACCGTCATCACAAGGAAAAAAAGGAGAAGCTGACCGAGCATTTTGGGACGGAAGCGCGCTTCTCTCGCCCCGAGCGCGAGGGGGTTGTTTTTTAAGAAATCAAGCATCGTTGGTATTTGCACGCGGCGGCGTGCCCTCTTTCCGTTTTTTATAGAGCCATGCCCCAAGGGCAAGGAGAGAAAGCGTCAAGGCGAGGCCCGCAAAATAGCCCGAAAGGTCGATGAGGACGTCGGTGACGGCGGGACCGCGCCCCGTGAAGCGCTGTAAAAGCTCATCGGCCGAGGCAACGGCGACACCGAAAAGCGTCATAAGCGTGAGTTTCGGAGCACAGGAACGGCCGCGAAGGTACATCGCCCCCTCAAGGCCGAGAACAAAAAACTCGATGAAATGCGCGATCTTGCGCATAAACTGTTCGACAAAGCCACCGAGGACCGACTCGGGACCGCCGACCAGCGGCACGACGATCTCAGTCACGGCATCGCTGGCCTCGGCCGATTGCTGAGGCGGAACGGTGGACTGCTGAAGGATAAAGCCGACCGTTGCCGCCATAACAAGGAGCCATATCCAGCGCAATTCACTTGCGTTTTTCATGCCGTCCTCCCTTCCCTTACTTGTATTGTACCACATTTGTATTGTACCACAAAAGCCGCCGTCTTTCAACGGGCGGTGCCGCTTTTTTACAAATATATTACAAACGGGTATGGGAAATGCCACCGTGGCCGCCCCAAAAATCCGCCCCGATGCTTGACATCTTGCCCCGTTTTTGTTATAATCTCTCTGTAGACGATCGAGGTGTGGCGCAATTGGTAGCGCGCTTGCTTTGGGAGCAAGATGCTGCAGGTTCGAGTCCTGTCACTTCGACCAAAAAGCAAAAACCACCCTTGCGGTGGTTTTTTCTTTTTGCTTGTGGCGGTCCGACACGGTTCTGTCTTGCGTAGCAAGGGCAGGTGCGCTTTATTACGAGCTTCGTGAGTATGTCGTGTCACTTCGACCAAAAAGCAAAAACCACCCTTGAGGTGGTTTTTTCTTTCCTTCTGCACCTACCGCTTAGGGCTTGAAGTCCGCGATGGTTTATGCTACAATACATATAGCAAAAAAGAAAAGGAGCCGTGCATGCTGACATACGAGCAGATATCAAAAACGACCGAGGAAGCGCTTCGGGCGGCTAAAGCGAGGCAGGGGCTTTCCCGCTTTGCCACGCGCGATGAGGCGGCGCGGCGCCGCTACGACGAGGAGCGCGACCGTGCCGCAATTTGGCGCGGAGCGTTTGCCCGTGACGTGGACAAGATCCTGCATTGTCCCTTTTACAGCCGTTACGCCGACAAAACACAGGCCTTTTCCCTATATCGGAACGACGACCTGACGCGGCGGTCGCTCCACGTGCAGCTTGTCTCCCGCATTGCGCGGACGATCGGTGGGGCACTGGGGCTCAACCTTGACCTTATCGAGGCGATCGCGCTGGGGCACGACATCGGCCACACGCCCTTTGGCCACGCGGGCGAAGCGATCCTTGACAGGCTTTACTTCTCGCACACAGGGCGGCATTTTGCTCACAACGTTCACTCGGTGCGTGTGCTTGATGCGATCTTCCCCTACAACATCACGCTGGAGACCCTCTCCGGCATTGTGGGACACAACGGCGAGGAGGAGGAGAACGAATACCGACCTCACCCCCTCTCGTCCTTTGCCGAGCTTGACGCGCTGATCGAGGGGGCATACCTTGACAGGGCCGCGCTCAAAAATCTCCGTCCCTCAACGCTTGAGGGGTGCGTGGTGCGAATCTCGGACATCATAGCCTACCTTGGCAAGGACCGCCAGGATGCGGCCCGTGCGGGCGGAGTGAGCGAGGCCGCGTTTGCAAGAACGAAGATCGGGCAGTACAACGCCGAGATCATCAACAATATGATCGTCAATATTTTGGATTGCAGCTATGGGCACGGCGCGATCCGTATGGACGCCGACCACTTCTCTGCTCTGGCCGAGGCCAAGAGGGAAAACTACGAGAGGATCTATCTCGCTGACGAGAGCGCCTCGGCGGGGGCGGTGATCGGGCCGATCTTCGATGCGGTGTACGAGCGCCTGCTTTCCGACCTCACCGAGGGACGTGAGGAGTCTCCCATTTTCCGCCACCACATCGCCTACGTGACAGCCGCCCATTACCCAAGACGAGTGCCCTACGAGGCGACCGAGAAAAATCAGTTGGTGGTAGACTACATCGCCTCTATGACCGACGATTATCTCATTGACCTTTACCGTCACCTGTTTCCATGCGGCAAGGCCGCAGTGAGCTTTCGCGGATATTTTGACTGAATAAAGAGCCCCCCGCATAGCGAGGGGCTCTTTATTTTTGCTTATGCCGAGATCCGCAGCCCTCGCGCTTTAGCCGCCGAGGACACACTCGAGCGATGTTGCGCGGCGGACGGCCTCACAGAAGCCCTCCACAAGCCCTGCGGGCGAGGGAACGATGCCCGACATGGCGTAGGGGCGGCCGAGGCGGGCGTACTTATCCATGCCGAGGCGGTGATAGGGCAGAAGGTGGATGCGCTCCACGCCGGGAAGCGCATCGGCAAAGCGAGCGATCGCTAAGATCTCAGCCTCCGTGGCGTTGAAGGTGGGAACCACGGGAACGCGGATGATGAGGCGGTTGCCGAGGCGCGCGGCCAGCTTTTTGGCGTTCTCAAGGATCAGGTCGTTCGGCCGTCCTGTGAACTCCTTGTGCTTTTCGCTGTCCACGTGCTTGATGTCCATAAGGTAATAGTCGAGATGAGGCAGAAGCCCCTCGATGACTTCAAAGGGGGCAAACGCCGTGCTTTCGATCGCGGTGGTGATGCCAAGACCGTGCCCTGCGGCAAGGAGCGCTGTCGCAAACTCCGGCTGACCGAGGCATTCACCGCCCGAAAGCGTAAGCCCTCCCCCGCTGCGGCGGTAATAGGCGGCGTCCTTCATGACCTCGTCCATAACGTCACCGACCGTGACATCCTCGCCGTAGATCTTCGGCTTGCCGTCGACAGTCACCTTTTCGATATCGTAGGACTGCGACTCGGGGTTACAGCACCAGCGACACCGTAGGAAGCAGCCTTTGAGAAAGACGATCGAACGGATACCGGGACCGTCATGGATCGAATAGCGCTGAATGTCAAAGATGCGGCCGCGCACATCGTAAATGCTGCCTGCCATTATTTGGCCCCCGACTGCTCGGTGCGGTTGATGATATCGTCCTGAAGCGAGCGCGAAAGCGTGGTGAAGAGGGCGCTGTAGCCCGCCACGCGAACGACGAGAGTCTTATACTTCTCGGGGTTCTTCTGCGCGTCCAGCAGGGTCTCGCGAGAGACGACATTGAACTGCACGTGCATACCCTTGCGCTCAAAGTAGGTACGAATCAGGGAAACAAAGTTCTGAAGCCCTGCACGCCCGGCCAGGGCCGAGGGGTGGAACTTCATGTTATAAAGCGTACCGTTCGAGGCGATCGTGTGGTCAAGCTTGGCCACCGAGTTGGCCGCCGCCGTGGGGCCGTGAGAGTCACGCCCCGCACCGGGGGAAACGCCGTCCGCCACGGGGGTATGGGCCAGGCGCCCGTCGGGCGTGGCGCCCGTCTGTCCGCCGAGCGGAACGTTGGCGGACACAGGGTAAAGGCCGGCCTGATAGCTGCCGCCGCGAGGGTTTTTGAAGCTTTCGAGCGGGCGGGTGTAGGTGTAGGCCGCCTCACGCGCCAAGGCGTCGATCTCATCGTCATCGTTACCGAATTTGGGAAGCTCGGCGATCCTATCGAGGAGCTTCTGATAGCGGGCCGCCTTCATCTTGTCAGAGGTGCCGTTCATGCCCTCCTTGACCATAGCGGCGATCTCGGCCTCACCCACGTGCTTGCCTGCCTTACGCATCTCCTCAGCGCGGGCGAGCACAGCGGGATAGACATACTCGGCAGGCAGGGGCTTGCCGTAATTCTCGCGGAGTGCCTCGGCAAACTCTGTAAGTGTGACAACCTTTTCCTCGTACACAAGGCGGCGAATAGCGTAAAGGCCGTCCGCAATGTTGGCGATACCGAAGCCCTGAGGGCCCGTGAAGTTGTAGATCGCACCGCCCTCCTGCACCGATTTGCCCTTGCCGATGCAATCCTCGACCATAGAGGAAAGAAAGGGCAGAGGGCAACGCTCGGCGTGGGCAACGTCAATGGCGTTGTCGGCATTGACCATAAGGCCAATGAGGTATTCCTGCTGACGGCAGTAGGCGTCAAAGAACTTTTCGTAGGTGTCAAGCTCGCGCAGCTCACCCGTGCGGATACCGACCTGCACGCCCGCATCCATGCCGTTTGAGAACACAAGCTCAAGGGGACGGCACATATTGAAGAAGGCGGCATCGTGCCAGCCGTCGGTCCTTCCGGGGACCTGCGGCTCGACACAGCCGATGATGTTGTAGCCACGGGCCTCGGCAAGCGTGGCGCCGCGCGACATCAGGGCGGGGATAATGACCTCGTCATTATAGTAAGCGGGCAAACCGATGCCCGTACGCGTCAGCTCCGCAGCCTTCATCATAAAGGCATCGGGCGAGCCGTTCCACACGCGCACCGAGAGCGAGGGCTGAGGCAGCGGCACGTGCATCGAGGCCTCAAGGCACATAAAGGAGAGGGCGTTGGTGGCATCGCGGCCCTCGGAGTCCTGACCGCCGACGATGAGGTTCTGGAACATACCGTAGCCCGCAAAGCCGATCGCAGAGGCGGCATCGCGGCACTTGTTCATATCGTTGAGCTTGATCCAGAAGCAGTCGATAAGCTCCTGCGCCGCCTCGGGCGTGATCTTCCCTGCCTCAAGGTCGGCCTTGTAGTAGGGGTACATGTACTGGTCGTAGCGGCCGGGGCTGATCGAGTGACCGCTCGACTCGATCTGCAGAACGAGCTGAACGAACCACACGGCCTGACAGGCCTCATAGAAGCTGCGGGCGCCGTTTGCGGGGACACGACGGCAGACCTCGGCAATGCGGGTAAGCTCCGAGCGGCGGGTGCTGTCACGCTCGGCCTTGGCCTTTTCCTCGGCAAGGGCGGCGTAACGGCCCGCGTAGGTAATGACGGCATCGCAGGCGATGATAACGGCGCGAAGGAACTCGGAGCGCTTGCAGTAGTCGCCATCGCTCACCGAAAGGGCAGAGAGCGCCTCCTCGGCGCGGCGGCGGATCCCAAGGAAGCCGTCTGCCAGCACCCAATCGTAATGCACGGTGACGTGGCCGACGCCGTTATAGAAGTAGTTGCCGGCGGTAAAGATGTTATGCTCAATGGCCGTGAGTGTCTCAGGCGCCATGTACGAGGCGGCCAGCTCACTGGTCGTTTTTCCGCGGAAGTAGGCGTTGGCGCGGCGAATGGCCTCCTTGGTCGGCTCATCGATCTCAAAAGGGTCGGCCGGGCGTGTGGCCAGCGTTTCAAACTCCCCCTCGATCCAGTTGACCGAGAACTCGGGGAAGATCTGCGACGAGCGCGGACGGAGCGTGGCGCTACCGACGAGGAGCTCATCTTCATGAATGGCGATCGGCAGATTTTCCATGATATGGCGGAAGGCAAGCGCACGGCGCGTGATGATCGGCAGGGCCTCCGTGGCACGGTAAGACTCGGCCACAAGGGTGGCTCTTGCCCCCTCGATACGCGGCATTTTGGCATACAGAGCCTCACGCAGGCGCACAACACGCTGGCTGACGGGCACCGAATATTCCTTGAATTTTTCCATAGTGCTTCCTCCCTCCGGGAAATATACTTATATACAGCTTTATTATACTATTGCCCCCCGAAAAAATCAAGGGGTTTTTGCATCTTTTCCTGCCGAAAAACGAAAATATTTTTCAAAACACGTCAAAAAGCAGAAAAAGTAAAAAAGACAGGGTGAAATCTTCTTTCGGATTTCACCCTGTCGGGAGTTCTTGGCTTTCCTCAGAGAGAGGCCAGCGTTTGCATCACGTATTCACCGAATTCGGCGCAGGTGGCACCGTTCGGGCGGCCCGTGATGACCAGCTTCTTTTCCTCCAGCATGCAGATATCGAGCGCGCGGGCCAGCTTGTCGGCACGGTCCTGAAGGCCGATGTGCGAGAGGAGCATCACAACGGCGCGGAGCATGGACGAGGGATCGGCATAGTCACCGCGGCCCTCCGCGATCATACGGGGAGCCGAGCCGTGAATGGCCTCAAACATCGCGTAGCGCTTACCGATGTTGGCACAGCCGGCCGTGCCGACGCCACCCTGCATCTCGGCAGCCTCATCCGAGATGATGTCGCCGTACAGGTTCGGGAGAAGCAGGATGCCGAAATCGGTGCGGCGCTTCTTGTCCACGAGCTTGGCGGTCATGATATCGGCGTACCACTCGTCGGTCAGGATCTCGGGGTACTCGGCAGCCACGCGGCGGCAGTCCTCAATAAAGTTACCGTCGGTGGTCTTGATGATGTTGGCCTTCGTCACGATCGAGACACGCTTGTAGCCGTTCTTCGCGGCGTAGTCGTAAGCGATGCGCGCAATGCGGTCGGAGCCCTGCTTGGTGGTGATCGTGAAGTCGACGGCCAGGTCCTCGGTGACGTTAACGCCGTCCTTACCGACGGCATAGGCACCCTCGGTATTTTCACGGAAGATCACCCAGTCGATGCCCTCCTCGGGCACGCGGACGGGACGGATATTGGCAAAAAGATCAAGTGCCTTACGCATAGCGACGTTCGCGCTCTCGATGTTGGGCATACCGCTTCCCTTCTGGGGGGTGGTGGTCGGGCCCTTCAGAATGACGTGGCAGGATCTGAGCTCGGCCAGAACGTCATCGGGGATGCCCTTGTTGTGCGCGATGCGGTTTTCCAGCGTGAGGCCCGTGATCGGCACAAAGGTCACGCGGCCCGCCTTCACCATATCGTCAAGGATAAAGCGGAGGACGCGCTCAGCCTCGGCCGAGATGATCGGGCCGATGCCGTCACCGCCGCAGACACCGATGCGAATGGTGTCAAGCGACGAGTAGTCGGTGAAATCGCCCTGCGCCTTCATGTCCTCAACGCGGACAAGCTGGGATTCCAGCAGAGCACGGAATTTTTCGAGTGCGGCTTCGATGTTAGTGTTCATATCAACGGTTCTCACTTTCTTTGGTGTAGTTGAGCAGGCCCCCTGCGGCGAGAATGGCACGCTGGCGCTCGGTAAAGTCGGCAAGGAGGGTAACGGTGCGACCGCCAACGGTGGCGGTGATCTCGGTGGCCGAAAGGAGCCCCTCGGCAAAGGCGGGGATCACCAGCTCCTCGCCCTCAGCGATCGCATCGTAATCGGTGGGATCGGCAAAGACGAGGGGAACGATGCCCGCATTGACGAGGTTGGCGCTGTGGATACGCGCAAAGGACTTGGCGATGACGGCGCGGATCCCGAGGTAGAGGGGAACGAGGGCGGCGTGCTCACGCGAGGAGCCCTGGCCGTAGTTGGCACCGCCGACGATCACGCCCGAGCCGGCGGCCTTGGCGCGCTCGGCAAAGGTCTCGTCCGACACACGGAAGCAGAACTGCGAGAGGTAGGGTACGTTCGAGCGGTACGGGAGGATCTTGGTGCCCGCGGGCATGATATGGTCGGTGGTGATGTTGTCGCCGACCTTCAGAAGCACGGTCTCACGGAGGGTTTCGGCGGGGCGGACACCCTTCGGTACGGGCTTGATGTTGGGGCCGCGGACGACCTCGGTAGCCTCGCCCTCACCGTCGGGCATGAGGATCATGCTGTCATCGACCGTAAAGCGCTCGGGCAGGGTGATCGGCTCGATCGGGCCGAGGCGGGAGGGATCGGTGATCTCACCGAAGATAGCGGCGGCGACGGCAGTCTCGGGCGAGACGAGGTAGACCTCGGCGTCCTTGGTGCCGCTGCGCCCCTCAAAGTTGCGGTTGAAGGTACGCAGGCTCACCCCGGCGCTCTCGGGCGAGAAGCCCATACCGATGCAGGGGCCGCAGGCACATTCGAGAAGGCGGGCGCCCGCTGAGAGAATGTCGGCCAGAGCCCCCGTGCGCGAAAGCTCGACAAGCACCTGGCGCGAGCCGGGGGAAATGGAGAGCGAGACGTTCGGGTGGACACGGCGACCGCGGAGCATCGCGGCGACGGTCAGCATATCGGCGAGCGAGGAGTTGGTGCAGGAGCCGATGCAGACCTGGCTGACACGCGTGCCCTCCAGCTCCTTGACCGTCTTAACGGCATCGGGCGAGTGGGGGCAGGCGGCGAGGGGCACGAGGGTTGAGAGATCCACCGTCACGCTCTCATCGTACACGGCATCGGGATCGGCGGCGAGGGGCACGTAGACCTCTCCTCTGCCCTGCGCCACGAGGAAGTCGCGCGTGACGTCATCCGACGGAAAGAGCGAGGAGGTGGCGCCAAGCTCGGCACCCATATTGGTAATGGTGGCACGCTGTGGCACCGAGAGCGATTTCACGCCCTCACCGACGTACTCCATGACAGCGCCGACGCCACCCTTGACCGAGAGACGGCGGAGCACCTCAAGGATCACGTCCTTGGCGCCCGCAGGGAAATTCAGCTTACCGAGAAGCTCCACGCGAATGACGCGCGGCATACGGATGTAGTAGGCACCGCCACCCATGGCGACGGCAACGTCAAGGCCGCCCGCGCCCATACCGAGCATGCCGAGACCGCCCGCGGTGGGAGTGTGGCTGTCCGAGCCGATGAGGGTCTTGCCGGGCACGCCGAAGCGCTCAAGATGCACCTGGTGGCAGATGCCGTTGCCGGGGCGCGAGAAGCGGACGCCGTGGCGCGCGGCCACGGTCTGCAGGTAGCGGTGGTCATCGGCGTTCTCAAAGCCCGCCTGCAGGGTGTTGTGGTCAACGTAAGCGACCGAAAGCTCGGTCTTGACGCGCGGGATCCCCATAGCTTCAAATTGGAGATACGCCATTGTGCCCGTGGCGTCCTGCGTCAGCGTTTGGTCGATGCGGAGCGCGATCTCCGCGCCCTTGATCATCTCGCCCTCCACAAGGTGGGCGGCGATGATCTTTTCTGTCATGGTCATTCCCATGGTCTTATTCCTCCAAGATCTTCAAAAGATTGAGATATGCATTTTCAATGTGACAAACGGTGAGCTGCTCGGCGGCATCGCCGTCCCCCCGTGCAATCGCCTCATAAATGGCGCGATGCTCGCCTACCATAGCCTCGGCACGCCCCCCGGCGTACATTGATCTTTTGCGAAAGAGACCGGTCTGGCGGTGAAGGCGCGCAATCGTCCCCGTGATGACGTGACTGCCGCAAAGAGCATACACACGGTCGTGAAAGGCGCTGTCCAGCTCCTTCAGCCGATCGCCGCCGCGGCGGACAAAAAACTCCTGCATCTCGACAATTTCAAGTAAAGCTTTCTTGTCATCCTCGGTGATGTGCTCGGCGGCGCGGCGTGAGGCCAGCCCCTCGACACGGCGGCGGACCTCGTAAATGTCAGAAAGGTCCGCCCTTGTGATACCCACGACAAAGGCACCACGGTTGGGCTCAATACGGACAAGGCCGTCTCGCTCAAGCCGGTGAAGCGCATCGCGCACAGGCGTGCGGGAGGCCCCTGTGATCTCTGTGATGCGCGCCTCGGTCAAGGGCTCTCCGGGGTGGAACTCACCCGAAAGGATCCTCTCTTCTATCGCGGTATAGACCGCATTCTCGAGGGCGGACACCGTCAGATCCTCGGGATAAAGCGACCGGGAGCGATCTCCTCGACAAGGTCCTCTAACTCCTTGTCGCCCATAACGGTGGTGCGGCCGTCCTCATAGAGAGCGTCGATGCGCTCCTTCATGGCAAGAACGACAGGGTCCTGCTTTTGGAGCTTCTCACTATCCGAGAGCACGTAGTTCATATTGATCCAATAAGCGATGCCCGCAAGGCCAGAGGTGTTGCTGACCGAGACGAGGGGCGGTCGGTTGAGAATGGCCTCGGTGTCAAAGACGTTGTAGATCTCAGGATCCTTGATGAGGCCGTCCGCGTGGACGCCGGCGCGCGTGAGGTTGAACGCCTCACCCACAAAGGGTGTCATCGGCGGGATCATATAGTCAAGCTCATGCTTGTAATACTCGGCGATCTCGGTGATGACGGTGGTGTCCATACCGTCGGTCGTGCCGCGGAGCGAGGCGTACTGAATGACCATGGCCTCCAGCGGCACGTTGCCTGTGCGCTCACCGATGCCAAGGATCGAGCAGTTGACGCTTGAGGCGCCGTAAAGCCAGGCCGAAACGGCGTTGGCAACGCCAAGGTAGAAGTCGTTGTGGCCGTGCCACTCAAGGTACTCCGAGGGAATGTCTGCGTAATGGTTGAGACCGTAGATGATGCCGGGCACGCTGCGCGGCATCGCCACGCCGGGATAGGGAACGCCGTATCCCATCGTGTCACACATACGGATGCGGACGGGCATCTTGGCCTCGGCCGCCATTTCGGAGAGCTCATTCACAAAGGGAACGACAAAGCCGTAAAAATCGGCACGGGTAATGTCCTCCAGGTGGCAGCGCGGCATAATGCCGTGCTCAAACGCCTGGCGAACGACCGAGAGGTAATGCTTCATGGCCTCGGCGCGCGTCATTTTCATCTTTTTGAAGATGTGGTAGTCCGAGCAGGAAACGAGAATACCCGTCTCACGGATACCGATGTCCTTCACCAGCTTGAAGTCCTCATCCCTTGCGCGGATCCACGTGGTGATCTCGGGGAACTTGTAGCCAAGAGCCAGGCAACGCTCGACCGCTTCCCTGTCTTTTTTGGTATAGACAAAGAACTCGCTCTGGCGGATGATGCCGTTCGGGCCGCCGAGGCGCGCCTCCAGCTTATAGATGTCCTCGATCTGCTTGGCGGTATAGGGGGCACGCGACTGCTGGCCGTCACGGAAGGTGGTGTCGGTGATCCAGATCTCCTTCGGCATATTTTCCGGCACGCGGCGGTGGTTGAAGGCGATCATGGGAACCTTGGAATACTCGTAAAGGTCACGGTAAAGGTTCGGCTCGGCAATATCCTGGAGCGAATACTTATACTGCGCGATCTCCAGAAGGTTGGTATTAGGGTTCTTTTTGACCATATCGTTTCTCCTTTTTTGGGATTGCATACAATTATACAAGTATAATACCATAAAAGCGAGAAAAAGTCAAGAGACGGTGCGAAAATATATAAAAAAGGAGAGCCAAGGCTCTCCTTTTTATTCCAAACGATCCTGCCGAAGCAAGCAGGCTGATGATCGCCGGGCGTGGGGGTGGCGATCGGGCTCCGGAGCGAACAGCGCCCCCTCACCGTCCATCGCCGCACTGATAGAGGTTGGCGCGCATCTCCGCCCGCGCGAGGCAAAGTGGCGGACAACACACTCCCCCTATCGCCCTCATTTCTTTTTCTTTTCCTTCAGAGGCTCACGCGTACCGTCGGGGCGCTCGATCACCGTGCCGTCCAGCGTGCCGCGGAGACTTGCGCGGAAGGAGGCTATGTATTCCTCACGAAGCGCCTTCTGCTCACAGAGCTCCTCCGCGGTGAGAGGAGCTTCCTTGCTTTTCCGGGCCAGGGCGTTGATCCTGGCAATCTTCTCGGCGGTCATCAGAGAACAAGCCTCAGAAGAACAAAGATGACGAAGGCGGCGGCAAGGCAACCGACACCGAGATAAAACCAAAGGTTCGATGCTCCCGATACGGCGGTGGGTACCGCCACGGGCATCTCCTCAACCTCCCCCTCATCAAGAAAGGCATCCTCCTCGGCAAGGGGCGCATCCTCATGACGGATGAGGCGCGAAAGCTCAGCGGCGACGAGGGGATTTTGTACGTTGACCTCAAGAAGGGCCTCCACCGCGCGTGTGCGCTCCTCCGATTCCTCAGTGCCCGCGATCTTGTCGAGAATGGCGGCGCACTCGGGGCATAGGACCATGGCCTCCCCTTCCCCATCCATCATCAGGATCGGGGGTTCCTCGCCCTCAAATTTATGTAAGCATACGCAACAGGTCGCCATGCGGATACTCCTTTTCACCGTATTTTATTCTATTATACCCCTCGCTCCTCGGTTTGTCAATTCTATTTCGCGCAACACTTGAAAAAAAGCAGCAGGCGTGATACAATAGAGAGGAAGGACAGAAGAAACGAGGAGCCCCATATGAAAAAGCCCCTACCCCCCACAAGCTGTGACACCTGCATTCATCACATTTACGACGAGGAGATGCTCTCCTATTACTGCGACCGTTACCTTGACGAGGACGAGATCGCGCGGTATTCGCTGACGGCCACCGTGCGCTGCCCCTTTTATCAGTTCAACGACGAATATATTAACGTAAGAAAGCAGATCTGAAGGCTTCTCTTTCGCTCCGTCGGCTATGTCGCCTCCCTTTTTCCAAGGGAGGCGCTTTTCGTTATACAAAAAAGAAAGACGCCCGAGGGGCGTTTTTCTTTTTGCTAAATTAGTTGGCAGGAACCGCAGGGGTAGCGGAAAGCTGCATGTAAGACGGGCCGCCGTCCTGGTGCATGAGGTACCAGGGCATGGTGTTACCGTAGCAATCCATCCAGCCCCTACGGTTAGTGTCGATCTTGTACCAATCCGTCCCCTCCTGAAGGGTCAGATCGGTCT
>JAZRAU010000007.1:0-9088 GCA_045634705.1 Eubacteriales bacterium
GGGGGGCATGGGGGTGGGCTTGGTGTCTCTCATCCCCTCGCTCATCCGTCCCGATATGGTGCTGATCGGTGACATCATGCTTCTCATTCCCGGCATTGCCCTCACGGTGGCGATCCGCAATATCCTTGTCGGCGATACCATATCGGGAATGCTCCGTATGACCGAGAGTGTGGTGGTCGCCGTGGCGCTGGCGGGCGGCTTCATGGTTGCCATGAGCGTCTTTGACATCGGCTATCCCGATGCTGTGGCTCACGCCCCGTGGGTACAGCTGATCTGTGGCGCCGTCGGCTCGGTCGGTTTTGCTATGATCTTCCGTTTGCGCGGCTCCTTTCTCCCCCTGGCCGCCCTTGGGGGGCTTGTGAACTGGGGGGCCTATCTCCTCCTCCTTTACCTGACGGGGGAGCTGTTCCTCTCCTGCCTTTTGGCCTCCGCTGTGGCCGCGGTGTATGCCGAGCTTTTGGCCAAGCGCCTTCACGCGCCCACCACCGTCTTTCTCGTTCCCGCCGTGATCCCCTCGATCCCCGGGAGCAGTCTCTACTATACCATGTTCGGCGTTGTGCGCGGCAATTGGGCCTTTGCCGCCAAAAACGCGCTTCTGACCGCCGAGTACGCCCTCGCCATTGCCGCGGGAATGAGCATTGTCTTCGTTCTGTTTGCCACTTACCAGAAGCTCCTTGGCCGGGCGAAGGAAAGAAAAGAGAGGTAAGCATTATCGTCGGTTACGCGGGCCACCGCCCCGGCCAAGATCCGCCCCCTCTTTTATCCGTTTTGACTTGACTTTGGGCGGGGGCGGTGCTATACTTGACTATACTTGACTTGCAAAATGCCCCAAAGGGCAACGGCACGGAGGAGACTATGACAGCGGTAAAGCCAAAACGCTCCAATGAGATCCAGATGACCGAGGGCCCCCTTCTCGGCAAGCTTCTCCTTTTCACCCTGCCGATCATTGGGAGCAACATTCTCCAAGCGCTTTTCAATACCGTCGATATGATCGTTGTCGGGAAGTTTGATGGGGATCTCGCCCTCGGTGCCGTGGGCACCACGGGCTCACTTATCTCGCTCATCACCTCGATCTTCATCGGTCTTTCTCTCGGCGCCGGCGTGTGCGTCTCGGTCGCGCTTGGCGCGCGCAAGGATCGCGACGTTTCGGAATTCGTACATACGAGCATTGCCCTCGCGCTCATCTCGGGCGTTATTGTTGCGGGCATCGGCCTCGCCTTGGCTCCTGTTTTTCTCTCGTGGATGAACGTGGAGGGCGCCTTGCTTGAAATGGCCACCGCCTACGTCCGCGTCTATTTCCTTGGCGCTCCCTTTGTCACGCTGTATAACTTCGGCTTTGCCATTATGCGCTCGCTCGGCGACACGCGCCGCCCCATGTTCTACATCATTGTGGCGGGCATCGCCAACGCGGGCTTTAACCTCTTCTTTGTGGCGGTGTGCGGCCTTGGCGTTGTGGGCGTGGCGCTTGGCACCGTGGTCTCCTACCTCATCTCCGCCACCTGCGTTGTCGTCAGCCTCTGCCGGTACCAAAACGCCTGCCGCCTGTCGCTCCGCCGCCTGCATCTCTCGCTCCGTCACCTGAAAGAGATTTGTCGTATCGGGATCCCCGCGGGCATCCGCGGCGCCCTTTTCGGCCTTTCCAACACGATGCTTCAGGCCGCGGTCAACTCGCTCGGCGATATCGCCACCGCAGGCAACGCCGCGGGCGCTAATATCGAGACCTACCTTTACTTCTCGGTGTCGGGCTACGCCTCCACCGTCGCCGCCTTTGTCGGCCAGAACTACGGAGCAGGGAAGCACCGCCGCATCCGCCGTGTGCTGTGGCTCTGTCTTTTGCTCACGGCCACGGCCGGCGTTGTTGTCAGCTGGAGCTTTTTGCTCCTGCGCCGTCAGCTGGTCTCGCTGTACCTCGCGGCCGACAGCCCCGCGATGGCGTTTGCCTTTGAGCGCATGATCGTCACCTTCTCGCTTTACCTCTTTGAGGGGGTGTATGAGACCCTCGGCGGCGCCCTGCAGGGCATCAAGGTCACGATCCTGCCGACCGTGGCCACCATTCTTTGCATCTGCGCCTTCCGCCTTTTTTGGATCTTTGTGATCTTCCCTCTGCCCGCCATGCACACGATCGGCGGCCTCTATCTCTGCTACCCGATCTCGTGGGTGTTGAACATCGTCTTCCTTGCGGTGATGATCCTTTATTACTATCCCCGCATCTGCCCAAGGGAGCCGTTACCTGCCGAATGAAAAAAGCCACAGGCGTGTTATCCTTAACGGAGAAGACACCTGTGGCTCTCTTTTTGTCAATTCCCGCCCCTTGTCGGTTCTTTTGCGGCGTTTGTAAACAAAACGCAACGCTTATAAGAGACCGAGCTTTTTGGCGATATTCTCCTTGGCCGCGCGCTTACGCCGCTTGTACAGCCCCTCCCCCATAAAGTAGAGGGGGCTGCGCCGCGCGCCGCGCCCCTCACCGATGTCGAGGCGCATCTGGCGGCAGATGCCCTCCTCGCACACCTCGCCTATCGCCTCGTCAATGAGGCGGTTTATGGCGTGGTAGCGCAGGAGAACGTGCTCAGCCGCCGCTCGGCGTCTGGGGACCGAGGCACGGCGGGCGTAGGCACCCCCAAGCGGGGCGATCAGGCGGTTGAGCGCCGCGGGAAGCGGCACCCCTGCCTCCGGCATCACCGTCATCACGTTCTCCATCAGGCCACCCCGCCGCGCAGGGCGAACACCGCGTCCTCAAGCTCCTCGCAAAGCCCGTCGGCGCGGTCCCAAAGCTCCTCAAGAACGCTCTTGACACGCTCGCACTCCTCGCAAAGCTCGCGCATCTCTCGGATCCTTTCGCGGCTTTCGGAAAGCTCGTCTCCCATTTCAAGGAGCAGCTCCTCGCGCCGTCGCTCGGCCGTCCGCAGGGTACCCTGGGTCGAGCGCAAAAGCTCGCGCACCAGCTCGATCTCCTCGCGGATCTCGTCGGGCTCGCGGCAGACCGATTCGCCGTAGCCGTCGTCACGCTCGTAAAACATGTGGGAATAATGATACATGGGGATCTCCTTTCATACGTCGTCGGAAAAGTCACGCATCGGGTGACTTTTCGCTAAGCAATAGCGCCAAGACCGCGGGAAAGCGGCGTTGACGCTTGAAAATTCGGGAAGTCTTGCGCGGTGTGGAACGCGCTATGTGAACATTATAACCCATTATAAATCACTTGTCAAGTGACTTTTTGAAGAAATTTTGAAAAACCCCTTGATTTTTTCACCCGTTATGTTACAATAGAAGCAAAGAACCGTTTTGGGAGGGAAGTATGACCGTAGGACAACGCCTGCGCCTTTACCGCCGTGAGCGGGGGCTCACGCTGGAGGACGTGGCGATCGCCGCCGATACCAGCAAGCAAACCATCCAGCGCTATGAAAGCGGCGTGATCGTAAACATTCCGCGCGCCCGCCTTGAGGCGATCGCCGCCGTTCTGAAGGTGACGCCCGCGCGCCTTTTGGGTTGGAGCGAGGAGCGCCCCCTCCCGCACGCCGACCTTTTGCCTCTCTCGCGCCGCGCCGTGCCGCTGCTCGGCCACATCGCGTGCGGGGAGCCGATCCTTGCCGAGGAGGAGTTCTGCGGCTATGAGCTGGCGGGCGGTGACGTGGACGCCGATTTTTGCCTGCGCGCTAAGGGAGACAGCATGATCGGCGCACGCATTTACGACGGGGACATCGTGTTCGTCCGCCGCCAGGAGAGTGTGGAAAACGGCGAGATCGCCGTGGTTATCATTGACGATGAGGCCACCCTCAAGCGCGTGTATTACGACCGCGAGGGGCAAAAGCTGATCTTAACGCCCGAAAACCCGCGCTACGCCCCCCGTTCCTTTGAGGGTGAGGAGCTTTCAAGCATCAAGATCCTCGGTAAGGCTGTGGCCCTCCAAACCCCCCTCCGTTAAGAACCCGGCGAATTTTGGCATAAAACGAAAAAGGAGCCGGAGGCTCCTTTTTTCTTCGCCGTTCTTTCCTTGCCCTCCCCGCGGATATGGTTGCTTATTGTCGCGATCATAGATCGCTTCTCAAGCTCCCTATCCTTGGGGTATCGCTGTGAAAAAACGCCGCACTGTGGCGTTTTTTCTTGCTCACCCGACGTACCCTTTGTACGCCTTCGGCACGAGAAACGCGCTTTCTGCTCCGAATTCCCACGCTCGGGGGCGGCGGATTTCGGCATAAACCGCAAAAAGGAGCCTTTGGCTCCTTTTTCGTATTTTCTCTTTTGCCCTCCCCCAAAACCCCAAGGCCCTCGGGCCTTGGGGTTTTTCTTCCTCTTTTTCCCATACTTGACGGCGCCCCCCTTTGTATGGTATACTAATACAGTATGAAAGAAAAACCAACGGAGGACCACCATGAAGCTGAATTATAAAAAGACCATTTGCGTCGGCTTTGCTTTTTTCCTCATCTCGATGTTCTGGCAGGTGTACGACACCCTCGTGCCGAAGATCCTGACCGATAAATTCGGCATGGCACAGACCTGGTCGGGCGTTATTATGGCGCTCGATAACGTCTTTGCCCTTTTCCTTCTGCCGATCTTCGGCGCCATTTCGGACAAGGTGAACTCAAGGCACGGCCGCCGTACCCCGTTCATCTTCCTTGGCACCATTCTCGCCGCCGCGCTTCTTATGACCGTTTCGATCCCCGATGCTATGCAAAGACGGGCGCTTGATGACGTCAACGCCACCGAGGGCACCGCCTACTCGGAGGCGCTGGATACGCTTTGGGAGCATAACCCCGAGATCCTTGACTGGCAAAAACAGAATGATACCAACAAGTATCCTTTACAAACCTTGATTTCCGAGGAGGAGTTCAAGTCGATCACCGTCGAGATAGAGGAGGACGGCAAAAAGGAGACCAATCCGCTGTACGTGAACGCCGTCGTCCCTGCCCGTCAGGCATACGCCGCGCACATTACGGGAGAGTCCCCCGCACCCCTTATCCTTTTTATCGCGCTTCTTTTCCTGCTTCTCGTTTCGATGGGCACCTTCCGTTCCCCTGCTGTCGCCCTGATGCCGGACGTTACCGTCAAGCCTCTCCGCAGTAAGGCCAACGCGATCATCAACCTCATGGGCACGGCGGGCGGCATCATCGTTCTGGGACTTGGCATCGTGTTCGGGACGGGAAAAACGGCCAACGCCCTGATGTCCTATGCCCCCTTCTTTATCCTTGTCGCCGGCCTGATGCTCCTGGCGCTCGTCGCCTTCCTTCTGACCGTCCGTGAGCCGAAGCTGGTTGCGGAGATGCGTGAGGAGAGCCGCCGCCTTGGCATTGACGAGGAAAAGGAAGCGGCTGAGGCTGAGGCCGCCGCAGCCGCCACGCGCGGTGTGAAGCTTGACCGCCCCGAGCTCATCTCGCTCCTTCTCATTCTCGCCTCGGTTGCCCTCTGGTACATGGGCTACAACGCCGTGACCAGCAAGTATTCGGTCTATGCGGGCGCCGTTCTTGGCCTTGACTATAACACCACCCTTATCATCGCGCAGGGCGCGGCGATCGTGGCCTATATCCCTGCGGGTATCGTGGCCTCAAAGATCGGCCGCAGGAAGACCATCCTTGGCGGTGTTGTCCTGCTCTTTGCCGCCTTCCTCTTTGCCTCCTTCCTGCGCGCGGGCAGCCCCGCCCTCCTTGTCAACCTCCTCTTCATCATGGCGGGCATCGGCTGGGCCACCATTAACGTCAACTCCTTCCCCATGGTCGTGGAGCTTTCAAAGTGGGCCGACGTCGGCCGTTACACGGGCTTTTATTACACCGCCTCGATGGCGGCGCAGATCCTCACCCCCGTGCTTTCGGGCGTGTTTCTTGATAACATCGGTATGACCACCCTCTTCCCCTACGCCGCGATCTTTGTGGCCCTGGCCTTCCTGACGATGTTCTTTGTCCGCCACGGCGACTCAAAGCCCACCGAAAAAAAGAGCGCCCTTGAGTCCCTCGGCGCCGATGACTGAGGAGGTGCCGCATGAAATTCGAGATTGTTGCCACCTGTCTTTTTGGCCTTGAGCATCTGCTCGGTGAGGAGATTGATGCCCTCGGCTACGAGCGCGTGTCCACCATTGACGGCCGCGTGACCTTTAAGGGAGATGCCGAGGCCGTGGCGCTTGCCAACGTGTTTTTGCGCTATGCCGAGCATATCTATATCAAGCTCGGCTCCTTCCGCGCCACCAGCTTTGACGCGCTCTTTGAGGGGGTGCGTGATTTGCCCTTTGAGGCCTTCATCGGCCGTGACGATGCTTTTCCCGTCAAGGGCCACTCGATAGGCTCGGCCCTCCACTCGATCCCCGACTGCCAGAAGATCATAAAGAAGGCCATCGCCACCCGCCTCTCGGAGAAATACGGCATCCGCTGGTTCCCCGAGACGGGCACCCAGTACCGCGTGGAGTTCTTCATTCTGAAGGACGAGGCCACCCTGATGATCGACACCTCGGGTGAGCCCCTCTATAAGCGCGGCTACCGCCGTGCCACGGGCGTGGCCCCGATCCGTGAGACCCTGGCCGCCGCCATTGCGGCAATCAGCCGCCCGCGCGAGGAGGTCCTCCTTTGGGATCCCCTCTGCGGCAGCGGCACCATCGCCATTGAGGCGGCCATGCTCATGAACAACATTGCCCCCGGCGCCCACCGCGCCTTTGCGGCGGAGGCGTTCCCCGCCATTGGCAAGGCGCACTTCGCCTCCGCCCGTGAGGAGGCCGCCGACCTTGTCGAGAAGACCGCCTTTGAGGTCTTTGCCTCGGACATCGACCCCGCCATGATCACCGCCACCGAGCAGAACGCCCGCGCCGCAGGCGTTGCCGATACCGTCCGTGCCTTTGTGGCCGATGCCAGAAGGATCTCCTCGGACGGCCGCCGCGGGACGATCGTCACCAATCCCCCGTACGGCCAGCGCCTCGGTGAGCGCCGCGGTGTTGAGACCCTCTACCGTGAGCTTGGCGCCCGCTTCCGCGCTCTCTCCCCCTGGCAGGTGTACGTCATCACCTCGGATCAGGACTTTGAGTTCTATTACGGCAAACGCGCCGATAAGAAAAGAAAACTTTACAACGGCATGATTCCTTGCACGTTGTATCAGTTCTTCAAGAACGAGAAAAAGTGACGGCGGCTTCGGGCATAAATCCCCACGCCACTTGATGGCGGCTTTGGGCATAACCGAAAAAAGAGCAACCAAGGTTGCTCTTTTTTCATTTTTATCGCATAGAACTTTGCCACCTTCGGCCATACTATGGGCATCAAGGAAAAAGGAGCCGCCCATGGAAGTCCTCACCGCCGATTACCGTGAAAATACCGCCGCCCTCGCCGACCGTCTCCGTGTCAAGGAGAATTTTGATATGATCGAGCGCCGCTTTACCGTGGGTGGGGACGAGCTGTGCGCCTTTTTCATTGACGGCTTCATCAAGGATACCGCCATGCAGAAGATGTTTCAGCACTTCCTCGGTATGGGGGGCCTTCCCGTCGGGGAAGGGGCGGCGCACCGCTTTCTCACGGGGAGCGTGCCGTACGTAGAGGTCGAGATCGAGAGCGCCGTTGACAAGCTTGCCTTCCTTGTTCTTTCGGGGGCGGTGGTGCTTCTCGGCAGCACCTTCGGCGGCGAGGCGATCGTCATTGATGCGCGCACCTACCCGGCCCGCCAGCCCGAGGAGCCGGACAGCGACCGCGCAATGCAGGGGCCGAAGGACGGCTTTGTGGAGACGCTCATCTTCAACACGGTGCTGCTCCGCCGCCGCCTGCGCGACCCGCGCCTCACCATGCGTCACCTGACCGTCAAGGGCTCCTCGGGCACCGACGTGGTGGTGGCGTACCTTGACGGTGTGGCCGACGCATCGGCCGTTTCGGAGGTCGTCAAAAAGCTGGAGGCGGCGCATCCCGCCTCGCTCACCATGGGCTACCAGAGCCTTGCCGAGTGCCTCATCCCTCGCCGGTGGTACAATCCCTTCCCCAAGATCCGTACACTGGAGCGCCCCGATGCTGCCGCCGCACACCTCGCCGAGGGGAGCATCCTTGTCCTTTGCGACACCTCGCCGCAGGTCATGGTGCTGCCCACCTCGATCTTTGACTTCACGCAGGAGACCGACGACTATTATTTTCCGCCCCTCACGGGCACCTACCTGCGCCTTCTCCGTCAGCTGGTGCTGCTTGGCGCCCTGCTCTTTACCCCCACGTGGCTGCTCCTGCTCAAAAACCCCGCCGCCATACCCCCCGCTCTTGCCTTTCTCGTTCCCACCGAGCCGCAGGGCCTGCCGATCGTCATTCAGCTCTTCCTTGCCGAGCTGGCCATTGACGGCCTGAAGCTGGCCTCGATGAACACGCCCGACCGCCTTGCCAGCTCAATGAGCGTTGTCGGCGGCCTGATCCTCGGCGACTTTGCCGTCAAGGTGGGCTGGCTGTCGGGGGATGTCATTCTCTATATGGCGCTGGTTGCCGTGGCGGGCTTTGCCCAGCAGAACTATGAGCTTGGCTACGCCATTAAGTTTATGCGGTTGATGCTCCTTGCCCTTGTGGCCCTTCTCGGTACCGTCGGCTACGTTACGGGGCTTCTCCTTGTGCTTCTTTTCATCGTCACAAACAAAACTCTCACCGCGGGCCGCGGTTATCTCTATCCCCTCATCCCCTTCAACGGCCGCGCGCTCCTTCGTCTCTTTATCCGCGTGCCAAAGGACGACCGCGGAAAAATAAAAAGCAAAAAAGAAAAAACCTCTTGACAAAAACGGAAAATATGCTATAATGGGAAAGTACCGAAAATCGGTACTTCTATTGCGGCATCGCCAAGCGGTAAGGCAACGGACTCTGACTCCGTCATTACCTAGGTTCGAATCCTAGTGCCGCAGCCAAGGACAAGGCACCCCCAACAGGGGGTGCTTTTTCTTGTCCTTGGCTACGGCACTAGGCCACTCGCTCCCCGCCGCGCGAGCGAAGAGAAGCGTGGCTAGGTTCGATCACCCCGCCCGAAGATCGGCAAGCTGGCTTGCCAGGCGCAGGGCGAGCTATCCGTCCTCTCTTTTTGGCTACGGCACCGGGCGCTTTCCACCCGGCCATGTGAGCCACCCGAAAAAATCTCTTGGCTTTTTCCTCGATCTGTGCTATAATGCTTA
>JAZRAU010000008.1:0-11229 GCA_045634705.1 Eubacteriales bacterium
ACAACAACCAGGTCGACATCCTTCTCATCACGGGCAAGGATATGTTCGATCGCCTTCGCTCCAAGGGCTATCTTGCCGACATCACGGCGGATGTTGAGAACATCAACATCGGCATCAAATCGCACGTTAACACCAACCTGCTTTCGGGTGCCAAGGTTGACGGGAAGCTGTATGCCGTACCCAACAACGTCACGATCGGCACCTACACCTACATGCTGATCAACAAGCAGCTGGCCAACCGGTACTACAACAGCAAGGCGAGCGATTTCACGAAGGTGGATTCCAACACCTACAAGACCGTCATTAATTACGATGCCTGTCTGAAATTTGCCAATGACATTATGGGCGACCCCACCGTTTCCTCGGCCATGGGGGTTTCCCAGGTCTATCCTCTGGAAAGCACCTTTGATTTCCCCACGATCAACTTCTTCCCCAAGGCGGGCGAGAGCACGATCTTTGGCGTCGTTTACGAGGCTAACACCACCTACACTCACGCCGTTAAGCTTGATAACGTTTTCACTAACGAGGTCTATAAAAGCTACTTTGGCTTCATGCTTGAAGCCAAGAACCGCGGCTTCTGCCCTGCGGATGGGAGCACCCCCGCCGCCGATGCCATGTATGGTATCCGCGTTCTGAAGGGCGATTATGCCGACCGCTTTAACTACACCGACGATTACTACATTTATGAGCTCGATCAGCCCCGTCTTGAGGACGATGCTCCCTTTGAGTCCATGTTTGCTGTGTCGGCTTTTTCCGCCTCGGTCGGCCGTTCCATGCAGATCATTGAGGATCTCCTTTGCAACGACTCTGCCGTGCTCCGCAACATTCTCCAGTACGGTGTGGAGGGCACGCACTACAACCTCACCGAGAACGGTCTTGTTGAGCGTACGTCGGCAGGGCAGTCCTACAGGATGAATTACAACTATACGGGCAACGTTATTCTTGCAGCCCCCTGCCTTGAGGACGGCATGGACCTCAGCTTCTCCACCTATTTCAAACAGCAGAACGATTCTGCCACGCGTAACCCCCTTTATGGCATGACGCCCGATCTCCTTTGGACGAGTACGAGAGAGTCGCTCATCAACTATGCTCTGACCGAGAACCTGACCAAGCTTATTTCGGCAGACATTGATGCTCTTAACCAAAACACGAGCGAGATCCTTAAGGCGGCAACCCAGATGACTGCGGTAGAGAAGAAGGTCGCGCTGAAGGCCGCAATTCCCAAAACCCGTGTGATTTCCGAATACCGTGATTTCTGGTGCAGCATTCGTGCAGATATTGACCCGACAGCCGAGCTCAAGGAGGGCGAAGTTGCCCCCGTGATTCCTGCGACTGTCCGCGACGAGGTGAACGCCGAGATCGAGACCCTTCGCCAAACAGTGACCGATGAGGCGGATGCCCACCTGTCTGCGGCCGCCGATGCTGCTGCTACCCTCATGGAGCAGGCTATGGCTTGCACGACCAAGGAGCAGTTTGACGCGCACTGTGAGATGATCAAGGGGCTTGACAGCAAGACGAATTCGTACCCGGAACTTGCTAAGCTGCTTTACAACTCCACGGCGGGAAGCATTTATCACGGCATGCTGAAGGAGAAGGACAACAACGAAACGTGGTCCTGGACCCTTTCCGGAGCCCTTTATAACTGGTACCTTAACTTGGGTAAATAAGGATAAAGAGGAACGCCCCTCGGGGCGTGCCTCTTTATCTTGTTTTAGAAAAAAAGAAGAAAGCAACGTTTCTTAAGAAGCGTTGCTTTCTGGCGCGCCTGATAGGATTCGAACCTATGACCTACCGGTTCGTAGCCGGGCACTCTATCCACTGAGCTACAAGCGCGTATTTAATTTGGAGCGGGTGATGGGAATCGAACCCACGCGACCAGCTTGGAAGGCTGGGATTCTACCATTGAACTACACCCGCACATCCGAGCGCCTAATAATAATAACACATTAAGCGCGGTTTGTCAAGAGAAATCGGGAAAAATATTTTAGTTTTTTCAACTTTTTTCCTTGCGATAACGGCGGCGGCGTGTTACAATAGTAATATAGAAGAAAAAACGGCGAGAAGTGCCAAGCATTCGCCGCGAAAAGGAGTACATTATGAAGACTTCGCCCTTGTTCGGCCCCGGAGGAAACAGCCTTTCATTTTACAATGAAGGACACAAGTCAACCGTAGAGGCGCCGGCTTGGCTTGCTGAGCGCGGTCTCGATGCTTATGAGTTTGAGGCGGGGAACGGGCTTTCCACGGGCGCCGCTACGTTGAAAAAGATCGGTGATGCCGCCCGTCAGCACGGCATTGCCATGTCCTTGCACGCGCCGTATTTTATTTCGCTCTGCAGCGCCGATCCCGAAAAACGAATGAAGAGCATCGATTACATTGCTACCTCATTGTCCGCCGCCGAGCTTTTGGGGGCGCGCACCGTGGTGGTGCATATGGGCGGTGTTGCCAAAATGCCGCGAGAGGAGGGGATGCGCCTTTCCGCCGAAACGCTTTACCGTTTGCTGGAGGCGATCCCGGATAACGGCATTGCTATTGGGCTTGAAACCATGGGCAAGGTGAATCAGCTTGGAACACTTGACGAGGTTTTGGAGCTTTGCGCTATGGCGCCGGGGCGGCTCGCCCCCGTGGTGGACTTTGGTCATCTGAACGCGCGTGAGTGCGGTAACGGCGGCTTTGTGGGTAAGGACGATTATATGCGAGTCTTTGATGCCATTGCCTGCGCCCTCGGCGACCGCGCGGCCATCGACCTCCATGCTCATTTTTCAAAGATCGAGTATACCTCGGCGGGAGAGAAAAAGCATCTCACCTTTGCGGACACAGTGTACGGCCCGGACCCCGAGCCGCTTATGGAGGCCATTGCCGAGCTTGGGGTCATGCCGACGGTGATTTGTGAATCCGACGGCACCATGGCCGAGGACGCCTTAGCCATGAAGGCGTATTATCAAAGGATCAGGGGGGCGTATGAATCACATTGAGGGGCTCTGCGGGATTCTTACGACGCTTCAGGCCGATGCGCTTTTGCTCAGCTCGGAGATCTCGCAAAGATACGCCACGGGATTTCCGTTTTCGGACGGCTTTGTCGTTATCACCGAGAACGGAGCCTGGCTCATCACAGACTTCCGTTATCAGGAGGAGGCCGAGCGCTGCTGCGGTAAAGACTTTGTCGTGGTGGCTCCCGCCTTACAGCGCGATTTTCTTAGGGATCTGTTTTTTGAGAAGGGTATAAAACGTGTGGGCCTTGAGGATAAAACCCTCTCCCACTCCCATTATCAGTCGCTTGCCGAAACGCTGGGCATTACCGACCTTCCCATCGGAGACGGCATTGAAGAATTGCGTGCGGTAAAGGACTGTGAGGAGCTTCAGGCGATACGTAGTGCCCAGGCACTGACCGACAGAGCGTTTTCACACGTTCTGTCGATGCTCACCCCTACGATGACCGAGGTTGATGTGGCGCTTGAGCTGGAGTTCTTTATGAGGCGTGAGGGGGCAGACGGCATCGCTTTCCCCACCATAGCCGTGTCGGGCCCCTCCTCGTCGCTTCCTCACGGCGTTCCCGGGCGCAAGCTCCTCTCCCGTGGCTTTCTCACCATGGATTTTGGTGCAGTTGTTGACGGCTATGCCTCGGATATGACGCGCACGGTCGTTCTGGGCACCGCAACGGAGGAAATGAAGCGCATTTACCGCACCGTCCTTGAGGCGCAGCGGCGCGGTATGGAGACTATTTCTGCGGGGGTGGATGCCGCTCTTGTGGACGGTGCGGCACGCTCTTATATCGATTCCTGCGGCTACCGGGGGCTTTTCGGGCATTCCTTTGGACATGGAGTGGGGCTTGAGGTCCATGAAGCGCCGCGCCTCTCCTCGCGTGTCAGGGCGCCGCTTGTTGCGGGCAACGTTGTTACGGCAGAGCCGGGCATCTATATGCCCGGGGTAGGGGGGTGTCGCATTGAGAATATGGGCGTGGTCACGAAAAACGGCTTTGAGAGCTTTACTGCTTCGCCCACCGAGCTTATCGAACTGTTCTAAATCGATATTTTTTCAAAATTAAATGATTTTTTCGCCGTTACCTATTGCAATAATGTCAAATTTGTTGTAAAATAAATCTGTATGAAAACCGCTAAGGCGGCAAAAGGGCTCTTTTCGCGGCGGGGAGAAGGCGCCCTCACAAATATTAAGAAACCCGTCGGGAGATAGGTGCAAGATGGAAGTTGTAATTGCAGGCGATTTCAAAAACGGCGTTACCTTTGAAATGGATGGCAAGGTCGTTCAGGTTCTCGAATTTCAGCATGTGAAGCCCGGCAAGGGTGCCGCCTTTGTGCGTACCAAGCTGAAGGACGTTATCAACGGTGCCGTGATCGAGAAAACGTTTAACCCCACCGATAAGTTTGAGGGGGCGTACATCGAGCGCCGCGAGATGGAGTATCTCTATAATGACGGCGATCTTTACTACTTTATGGATCCCGAGACCTATGAGCAGATGCCTCTCAACTCGGAGAAGCTTGGCGACAACTTCAAGTTTGTCAAGGAGAACACCAACTGCCGTATCGTGTCCTACAAGGGCAACGTGTTCAGCGTGGAGCCTCCCGTGTTTGTGACGCTTGAGGTCACGGATACCGAGCCCGGCGTCCGCGGTGATACCGCTACCAACGTTACCAAGGCTGCCACCCTTGAGACCGGTGCTGTGGTCAGAGTTCCGATCTTTGTAAATACGGGCGATATGGTCCGCATTGATACCAGAGTCGGCGAGTATCTCGAAAGAGCGTAATGCAAGCGCCGCCGCCAAAAAGCGGCGGCATCTTTCAATATTTAGGAGGAAAGAACAATGGATATTATGGAAAAAGCGGCATACATCAAGGGCCTTTGCGAGGGCTTTGGTATCGATTCCACAAAGCCCGAGGGCAAGCTTTTTAATGAGCTGATCGCTCTTATCGGCGAAATGGCGGAGAAGATCAATGACCTTGAGGTGGAGTGCCAGGAGCTCCGCGACTACTGCGAGGAGCTGGACGAGGATCTTGGTGACGTTGAGGAGCTTCTTTACGAGTGCGACGAGGACGACGAGGATGACTATGAGGACGACGAGTTCTACGAGGTCACCTGCCCCGCCTGCGGCGAAACCGTCTGCTTTGATGAGGACGTTGAGCCTGACGATCTCGTTTGCCCCGCCTGCGGCGAGAAGTTTGATGCCACCTGTGACCCGGAGAACTGTGCAAACTGCGAGGGTTGCAAGTAAAGTAAATAACAAAAAAAGCCCCTGTCGGGGCTTTTTTTGTTATCGGTTTTGCCTTCGGATCTCGTAACCGAGGATCGTGGCGGCCGATGCGGCGGAAAGTGAAGCGGAGAAGTCCCGCCCATATGGAATGCGGACGGCAAGATCGCACTTTCCAAGGAGCCTCCGTGAAATTCCGCGCTTTTCACCGCCTACCACAAGAAAAATAGGGAAGGTGAGGTCGGAATCCGGCAGGTCGCACTCGGTGCGCGTATCGGCCGAGACAACGCGGTAGCCGTGTGCCTTGAAAAAGTCAGCTGCCTCGCATTCTTCGGCGGTATAGATCGGCAAAAGCTCGGAGGCACCGGCTGACGCCCGTGCGAGAACGCCCGCTGCGGTAAACCAGTTGCGTTCCCCAAGGATAATGCCGTCAACTCCGAGCGCATACAGCGAGCGCAGGGCGTATCCGAAATTATACGGGTCCTCAATGCCCGCAAGCATCGCAAAAAATCCGTTTTTCGGTAGGGAAGCGATTGCTGAGGAAAGTGGTGGTAGTGTGCGGCCCCCACACTCGGCAACAAGGCCGCCGTGCGTGTTGCCCGTGGTCATCGCGTCGATCTCCTCGGCAGGGAGTGCCAGCACAGGGAAGCCCTCGTCCTCGGCGCGGTGGCGGAGCCAACCAAGCTCCTTTGACAGCTTCGATTCACTTTCCAAAGAATAAAGCAGGCGCAAAATACGGCGGTCATTCAAGGGATTTTTGCCTTGATGTGCCTCAATCAGTGCGCGGATCGAGGTCAACCCCTCAAAAAGCGTGCTATCTTCAAATTTTTCGTGTTCTTTTTGCATGGCGGGAGCCGCCCTTTCATAAGATGTAGTAACGGAGCTTTCCGATAAAGGAGGGAACGGTACGATGTATCGAAATGAGAGAGAGCGCTGTGAGTTGCTTGCGGAATATCTTGTGGAAAACAACGCCACAGTCAGGAGCGCCGCGCGGCATTTTAACGTCAGTAAAAGCACAGTACATAAGGACATTACAGGCCACTTAAAGACCGTCAATCCCGCCCTGTACCGTATGGCAAAGCGGGTGCTGGAGGTGAATAAGTCGGAGAGACATTTGCGCGGGGGCGAAGCTACGCGAATGAAATATCTCGGCAGGAAAAAGGTGATATAGTCAGCCATTCACAAGGGAAGTGAAGAAGGCGTCCGTATCCTTGCGGATCGTGCGATAGGCATAAGCGGCCGCTCCGATGTATCCCTCCTCGGCTTCCACAGTGGGCGGGCGCAGGGAAAGATCGTGCGCATTGGAGCCGAGAAATATTCTGGCTCCGCTCCGAACGGCTTTTGCCACGGGCCTCGCCAGATCCGGTAGGGTCAGTGCGTGTGGTGAGATCACAAAGGCCGCGTGGTTCATGGCAAGGAAAGCATCAAAATTCTCACCGAAAAAGGGGAGATAGCGCTCGATATGGCAGAACATCGGACAAAGAGAAAGCCGCTGCACGATCCGCGCCACCTCGTGCATAAGGTCATCGGGAATGGAGCTACCGATAGGGAAGACCACGGGCAGAAGGTTGGTTCCCGGGATCGCGAGGGAGGGAAGTCCTTCCACATCACTCACCCCCGGCATCAGCATGATCTCGGCCGAGGGGACAAGATGCACGTAACGGTAATTAGGGCCAAACGCGTGTTTGAGGCGCCATACGGCCTGCCGTCGGCGGAAAAGAAATTCTGCCACCGATTCGCGGTCAGGAAAATAGTGGGGCGTAGCCACAAGAAGCCGTACCCGTTGCTCGTAAAGGCGGAGAAGCATTTCTGCGGCAACTCCGTCATATACCGGGCCGCTGTCCATGCCGGGAAGCAAATGAATGTGTGCGTCAGCTTTCATAACTGTCCTTGTTGTACGATATAGCATACATAGGATAGCAGATTTTTCCTAAAAAAGCAACCCCTTTTGCCCTAAAAAGACCATGTATAAAATTATACAAAATTAAAATTTTGTATAATTTAGGGGAGCGTTTTTTATAAAATCAAGGCTAAAAGAATAAAAAAATGTAAAAACCCCTTTTCATCTTTGGGATAGTATGCTATAATATGGTTGTATGAAATTATATTGGGTGTAAGCCCGTCAAGGAGGATTGTCCCATGAAAATGAAGTTGCGTGTACTGACCAATACCGGTAAGGGCAAAATGCTGAGCCTGGCCAAGGCTCTCGCCGATGAATATTCCAATTATGCCGCCGATAAGATCGACCCTGCGTATCCCTGCGATAATGAGCGCCTGGTCGTCATTTTCCTCTCGGCCGCTACCAAGTATAAGGATACCTTCCGCCGCTTCTGTGAGAGCCTGAACAAAAATCTGGCTCAGAATGTTGCTCTTGTTGTTGATGGCGATCTTGAGAAGGCTCAGCCCGTCATTGATTGGCTGAAGGGCGCGGGCGCTAACTTCTGCGAGAACATTCTCACCGTTAACGGCGGTCTCCCCTTTAAGTTTATCAAGGGCTACACCCCCGAGGAAAAAGAGGCTGTGTTCTCTTGGTTTGAGGCTACCGTTCAAAGCTTCAAGCAGGCATAAGGACGGCGGATTTCGACATGACCGAATAAAAAGGAAAACTCCCTTGCCGGGAGTTTTCCTTTTTATTTACTGAACGAATTCGCCGTAAATAGCGCGAAGCGCGGGAATGTAATCGGATTCCTCAACGCCGATTATGATGTTCAGCTCGCTCGAGCCCTGGTCGATCATGCGAATGTTGACCGAGGCGTTAGCCAGCGAGGAAAACACACGCGCGGCCGTGCCCTTGGAACGGACCATGCCGCGGCCGACGACCGCGAGGAGCGCAATGCCGTCATGAATCACAACGGCATCGGGATTGGTGAGGCGGAAAATACTGTCGAGGATCTTTTCACGCTTGCCTTCAAGCTCCTCGGTCTTAACGATCACGCACATGGAGTCAATGCTGGACGGCAGATGCTCAAAGCTGATCTTGTTGACCTCGAGGACCTCAAGCACACGGCGGCCAAAGCCGAGCTCTGAGTTCATCATATCCTTCTCAATGGAAATGATCGAGAATCCGACCTTTCCGGCAATACCCGTGATGATCGAATCGGAGTCGGTCTCATCGGCGGCAGGAACGATCAACGTGCCCTTGGCTGCGGGATCGTTGGTATTTCTGATGTTGATCGGAATACCGGCGGCGCGCACGGGGAAAATGGCGTCCTCGTGAAGAACGGTGGCGCCCATATAGGAAAGCTCGCGCAGTTCCTTATAGGTAATCACGTCAATAGCCTTAGGATTTTCAATGATGCGGGGGTCGGCCATCATGAAGCCTGAAACGTCTGTCCAGTTTTCGTAAATATCGGCCATAGCAGCACGCGCGACGATAGCACCGGTAATATCCGAGCCACCGCGCGAGAAGGTACGCACGCTTCCGTCAGGCATAGCGCCGTAGAAGCCCGGGATGACCGCGTGGGGGTGATTTTCCAACGCCGCACCGAGGACAACATAGGTGCGCTCGGAATCCAGCGTGCCGTCCTCCTTAAAGAAAACGACCTTCTGGGCATCTATAAAATCAAAGCCGAGATATGCCGAGAGAATGAGGCCGTTAAGGTACTCACCACGGCTGGCCGCGTAGTCCTTCCCTGCCCCGCCCAGAATCTCGGCACGGATCTTCAGAAACTCGTCCTCAAGCGAGAGGTCAAGCCCAAGCTCGCCGATGATATCGTTGTAGCGGCGGCAAATGCGCCCAAAGACCTCGTCAATGTCTTTTTCTTGTGCGGCCAGCGCCTGGCAGGCATACAGAAGGTCGGTAACCTTCTCATCATCCTTAAAACGCTTACCGGGCGCCGAGGGAACAACAAAACGGCGTTCTTCCTCCGCCTTCACAATGTCGGCAACAATGCGGAAGTGCGCGGCATCGGCAAGCGAGCTGCCGCCAAACTTCAAAACCTTCAGTCCCACTTCAAGGTCTCCTTCAAAATTCAACATTATTAGTATTATATGTTTTTTTATTGCCTATGTCAAGGGGAAGCCCCGGTTTTTCTTAGATTTCCTTTATTTTTCCTCTGCCCTTCTCTCCCCTTTTTTCAAGAAAAAACCCTTGCCGCTGTGAGCTTTGGACGGCAGGGGCTTTTATAAGAGGTCATTGGGCCTTGTTTTTTCTCTTGGCAAGCTTTTGCGGAAGGCTTGAAAACCACGGGAAGGTCAAGGGCCAGACCGCGCCCGCAAAGGCGGTCAGCAGGAAATAGCGCACTCCGTCCGCGATCACGTGGTCGCAGAAGATGAAATCGAGAGGATAGCGCAGACCTTCCTTGATCGCCAGAAGAGGAATTACACCGACGATAAGCTTTAAGATTTGCACCCAAATCGCTCCGTCCGTGCGGAAGTGGATCCAGCGCTCATCGACCTCATAGGCAAGGAAAAGACCGAGCACACAGCCGAGGATCTTGTAGGCGTTTTTGACGCCGCTTTCGTAGTTGTGCACGTCGATATCGGCGGGAAACGGAAAAAGAAGCACAAAAGCAAGATAAAGAACGGCAATTCCCAAGAGCGACGAGAGAAAAATACGCATGCCCTTGGCGGTGGCCGTCACCCTTTCCAGAAGAGGAAAAAGGCAAAGCACCAAAAGAAGCGCCACACCGAGTGAAACAAAGACATCAAGCGGCGTGTGAACACCGAGATACATACGTGAAAACAGCACGAGAAGCGAGAGAACGGTACACGGGATCACAACGCGCCAGCGCTTGTATATCCTTCCTATGCCGCCAAAAACTCCCACGGCGGTTTGTGTGTGACCGCTGGGGAACGAATAGCCCGTGGCCGCTTCCCTGGCGCTTTCCACAATCGTAAATCCCGGTGAGAGCTTTTCGGGGCGCGGAATGCGAAAGGAAAGCTTCAAAAACTGATTGATGACGGTGCCAAGAAAGCCGACCGAAAGAAGATAGTACCCATGTTTTTTATTGATACACCAAAAGAAGACGAGGCCCGCAACGATAAAAACCGTCTCCTCGCCAAGGCGGGTAACGAGAGAAAAGAAAAAGTCAAAGAAGGGGGTGCGGACCGATTCCAGCCATTTCAGAAAGCCCATAGGTTACTCCTTTCATTTCTGTATGCTGTAAACAATTTCGATGATGGGGGATTTCAGAATACCGTTGCCGAGCAGCTGGCACTCATAGACCCATTTTTCGCCCCCTCTTATTTTATAAGGCTCGGGGCATCTACCACAATTATAGTATATATTGCCGATGAAGTCAATAAAAACCGCATCGGAAAGCGCGGTGGCTTTTTGCGAAAGGAGTGGGCATTTTTTACTTGATCCGGTCTTGCGATCTTTTTTTGAAAAAGGGCTTGCATTTTTTGAAATTATATGATATACTCTTGTATGTCCGTAAAAACGAGCACTTGGAGAAGTCGCCTAGTTGGTCGAGGGCGCACGACTGGAAATCGTGTAACCGTTAAAAGCGGTTCGAGAGTTCGAATCTCTCCTTCTCCGCCAACAAAAAAGGAACTTTTGTCTACCAAAAGTTCCTTTTTTGTTTATCCAAACCGCAGGCTTGGCATGGAATCAACGCGCCCCGTGCGTTGTATGGAACCCCGACGAAGTCGCGCATGGCATTGCGCGAAGCGCGTATAGAATAAAGTTCCTGCGGCTTGATGCCATACACGGCGTTGCCGTGATTCCATCCAGCCCCTTGGGCTGATTCCATACCGCAACAAGTTGCGGATTCCATACAAGGCTTACGCCTTGATTTGTCTCTGAAAGCGCGATATAATAAACTCATCGATAACCAAGAATTTGTCGAGAAGATAGCAACAGCAAGTTGCTTGTCAACGCCGGCAACCCGTGATATAATATAATCACAACTGTTGGAGGTGGTTATTTTATGGAAACGAAAGATATAATTTACGAATTAAGAACAAAAAAAGGACTTTCGCAAGAAGAACTTGCAGAAAAGGTGTTTGTTACTCGTCAGGCGGTTTCTCGATGGGAAACAGGCGAAACGATACCGAACATAGATACTCTAAAACTCCTTTCAAAA
>JAZRAU010000009.1:0-11760 GCA_045634705.1 Eubacteriales bacterium
GGATCATGCTGGGCACCCTGCAGGGTGACGGTATGTACTTCTTCCCCGAGGGCGAGGTCACGCGGGGCGAGTTCCTCACCATGGCGATGAAGGCGGCGGGAATTGCGCCGCGCGCGGGGCTTACGAACACGGTCTTTGACGATAACGGTGAAATCCCCGCAGGGCTCCGTCCCTACGTGGCCGCCGCGCAGGAGGCGGGGTACGTCATCGGAACGCTCTCGGAGCGCGGCCTCACGTTTGAGTCGGACACGCCGATCAGCCGCGGAGAGGCCGCCGTGATCCTTGCGCGGATCCTCCGCGCGGATACCCCCGTCAGCACGCCCCTTTACCCCGATGAGGGCGACGTCACAAGCCGCACGCATAACGCCGTGATGGCGATGTGCGCCATGGGTGTGTATTCCCGCACCGAGGAGGGGGCACTGGCCGCCTCCGAGCGCCTTGACCGCGCCACCGCCGCCGAGATGCTGTACGCCACTCTCCTGGCTTGCAAGAAAAGAATACTTGGCATAATGCAAAAAAGGCACCCATAGGGGTGCCTTTTTTGCGCTTGGGGGGAACTCTTTGTGCCTAAACGCACAACATCACTTGAAAGAGCAATCGCGGTATGTGACGCCGCTGTGCGCCGTATCCCCCATATTCCCCACAAAGGAGCAATTATCAAAAACAATGTTTTTGGCTCCAACAGTAGCGATATTCGCAAACGTATTGTTCGAAAACACACAATTCTCAAAAAGGGTTGAGGAAATACCGCCATTAATTGCAACATTAAGGAAACAGTGATCCCCGTCACTCCAATAAACATTAGTATCTGCAAACAAGCAATTAGAAAATCCCACGGAAGATGCTGTGGAATAAATAGCCGCATAGCAAGTCGGAAGATTGTAGAGTTTGCACTTGTCAAATGTTGCCGAAGATTTCCACAAATCAACGCCTGCAAAGGTGCAATCGTATATCTCTGTGGATGTTACCGTGAGCCCCGTTGTACTATTGGCATCAATGCCAACAGAACCACAACCGAATAACTTGCAATCGGTTATTATAACATCGCGGCAATTATCCAATCGCACAACACCCCCCTCACACTTATGTGTGTTAGACGGGGTAATGTGTCCGAGCGTCAGCCCTTCAAGATTTAGTTTCGAACAATTATTAAAATAAAGGACATTGGCTTGAAGATCGCCTATGACAATTTCGGCGTCTCCTTCGATTGACAGGTTATAAACGTTATTAACTGCAAATCCTTTACCACTAAATTGCGACGAAAGAAGCTTGTTGTTCGAAATATCTACGGTGCTTAAATCATAGTAATCCGAGCCAAGGATAATCTTTCTATTGTGGATAAGGTTATCCACCAATTCCTGAGCAGTATATACTGTTTTTTCTACAACGCTATCGTTATAAATACTTTTTTGCGGCAATCCGTCAATTTTCAACTTGTATTCAGAAAAAGAATAATTGGTGCCAACTATATTGAATGTCAATTCACCCTCGGAGCAATATCCCTGTGCAATATCTTTGTCGTCTATGTAAATTGTCGCGTGATATTTCTCGACGGTGTTGTTGTCATAATACCAATATTGATAATTATCTTCATCAAAATACTTCACTTTTTCATAAACGATCTCTTTATCATCGTTCATGATAGTTATCGTTATCCAACCAGCAGCGGCAACCGGCTGCTTATCAAGATCTAAAAGTGTAAACACCAGCGCAAACCTGTTCTCCTCGTTCACATGCCATACCTGGCGATCGGTTATCCAGCCTACATAAATCATCTCACTCGGCTTTTGAGGATTTTGGATGCTGACGGTGGCGACTTGGGAGATCGGTATAGCCAAATTCAGGTCAAGTCCATCACCAAAACCGGCGCTTACAATACCAATTATCTTTCCATAGGCATCAATGAGCGGCCCCCCACTGTTGCCGTGTGTAACCGCCGCCGTCGTTTGAATATAGGTATACCCGTCTACTTCTCGTTTCGCTGTTGAAACGATACCTTCCGACAAGCTGCCTTCCAAAAAGCCCAAGGAGTTTCCGATCGCGTAAACGGTTTCCCCGGTTTTCACTTCTGTTGTTCTAACCGTTAAGGGTTTTCCATTTGTATAATTCACTTTCAATATGGCTATATCCTTGTATGCATCATAACCTAAAACGGATAAAACTTCGTATTTATTTCCATTGGGCAAGGTGATGTACGCCGAAGTGCAACCTTCAATAACATGGTAGTTGGTAACAACCGTACTACCATTATTATAAAAAAATCCTGTGCCAGAGCTTGTTGACGTAGTACTTTCGGCCGTTATAGCGACCACGGAAGGCGAAACTTTTTCATAAATTTCTTCTGCGCTCAATTTTCTTCCCTCACCCGTCAAATCGCCAAGCAATGCGCACGCGGAAAAAGCCGCTATGCTGATAAGCAAGAGGCAAAAAACGAAAAATACGCGAAGAAATTTTTTCATGGTGGTTTCCTTATATTAGTTTTAATTACCGACAGTATAGCACAGGTGGGGCGGTTTGTCAAGGCGAGGGGGTGGGGTGAGGGGAAGCACAATCCCTCCGTCGCGGCAAGCCGCGCCACCTCCCTTTACACAAGGGAGGCTTTTTGCGCAGAGTCCGCCCGAGATTCTGCCGCAAAGCGGTACTTTTTCCACCAACTGTCATCCTGAGCAGAGTCCGCCCGAGATTCCACCTTCGCTTTGCTCGGTGCGGCTTCGCCGTTCGACTGCGCTCAGAATGACACGGGCGGACGCCGTCGAAATCCGAGCGGAGCGAGGATCCAACGTTGCGTAGCGACGTTGGGGATCTCGGTGGAAAAAGTTCGACTGCGGGCTTTGCCCTCCGCTCAGGATGACACGAGGGGCAACACGGGGGGAGGGGCGGTGTGCTTGCTTTTTTGGTTTCCTTATGCTATAATGGACCATATTAAGAAGGAAGGAAGCGTACCGAATGAGGGTCCTTGACAGAGCCGTTATCCTATTTCTCAATTTGTGCCTTTTCCTTGGGGGAATCCTGGCGCCGGCGCTTCTCATTGCGAAAACGCCCGCGTATTACCGTTACGAATTCCAAAAGAACGGCATCTATTCCCACGTGGCCGAGGACGGCGCCGAGATGCGGCGGCGGGTGTATTACGTGGGGGGCGACTACCGCCAGTCGGCGCTCTTTTCGGACGAGCAGCTGGACACGATCATCGATCACATCGTGACCTTTCTTTTTGAGGGGGGCGACAGCTTTGCCCTTACCATGGACGGGGTGCTGCTGAACGGCGAGATGACCGACGGCGTTGCCGTGTTCGGTGAGGCGGCGGTGACGCACATGGCGGACGTGCGCGACCTGATGACGCTCGGGCGTGTGGCGACGGTGGTGGCGGCGGTCTCGGCCCCCTTGTGCCTTGCCTACCTCCTTTGGCGGCGGCGCGAGTGCGGCGGGGCGGCGCTCCGCTATACCGCGGTGTTTTACGGACTGCTTCTCCTCGCGGCGGGGGCGTTCTGCCTCTGGACTCTCCTCTCGGGCGGCGACTTTCTTTCGGCCTTCTGGCGCAACGCGCACCACCTCTTTTTCCCCTTCCAGCCCGAAAAGGTGGAGGGCTCCTTCTTTAACGACACCCTCACGTACGTTCTGACGATCGACCTCTTTCTTGACGCCACGGCGATCGTGCTTTTGACGGTGGCCGCGCTTCTTTCGGCGTGGCTGACGGTGGCCGTCCTTTTGCGGCGGCGCGCAAGGTGAGGCTTCCATAGTATAAAACGCGATATCACGCGCTGTCCCCCGTTGGACGGCGCGTTTTTTTACGGTCGTGCATATTTTCTCCGCCCCTCTCATAAGGTTGTAGCAAGACTGCCGCGAAATTGGGAGGAGAAAAAATGGCAAGCACAAGCATCTATCGGGACATTGCAAAACGGACGGGCGGCGACATCTATATCGGCGTCGTCGGGCCTGTGCGTACGGGAAAATCCACCTTCATCAAGAGGTTTATGGAGACCTCGGTCATTCCGAGCATCGCCTCGGCCGAGGCCCGCGAGCGCGCTACGGACGAACTGCCGCAATCGGGCTCCGGACGGACGGTGATGACCACCGAGCCGAAGTTTGTGCCCGAGGAGGCCGTCCGCATTACGGTGGGCGGCGGCACGGCACTTTCGGTCCGCATGATCGACTGTGTGGGGTACGCCGTGGAGGGCGCCCTCGGCGATCTTGAGGACGGAGCGCCGCGCATGGTGCATACCCCGTGGTCGGAGGAGGCGATCCCCTTTGCCGAGGCCGCCGAAATGGGCACCGAGCGCGTGATCCGCGACCACTCCACGATCGGGATCCTCGTAACGACGGACGGCACCATTGGGGAGCTGCCGCGCACGGCATATCTGCCGGCCGAGGAGCGCGTAGCGAGCGAGCTTTCCGCGCTCGGCAAGCCCTTTGCTATCGTCCTCAATTCCCGTCACCCGGGGAGCGAGGAGGCGATCTCGCTGGCTTACGAGCTTGAAAAGAAATACCGCGCCCCCGTGGCGCTTGTCAACTGCACCGAGCTGAACGGCGACGACATCTCGCACATTTTAGAGCTGGTGCTGGGGGCCTTCCCCGTGACCGAGCTTACCTTCCGCCTGCCGCCTTGGTGCGCCGCCCTGCCAAGCGACCACCCGCTCCGCGAGAGGCTCCGCGCGTATGTGAACGAGCGCGCCGCCGCGATCACGCGGTACGGCGATATCCGTCCCTCGCTCACCGAGGGGGCGGACGGCCCTGTGGCCGCAGCCACCGCACGCGAGATGCGGGCGGGGGACGGCAGTGCCGAGATCGCGCTCACGCTCGACGAGGGGCTGTACCTTTCGACGCTTTCCGAGCTTTCGGGACGGGAGATCGCGAGTGAGGGCGACCTTTTCCGCCTCTTTTGCCGTCTTTCCGAGGACGCGCGTGCCTACGAAAAGGTAGAAGCTGCCCTTGCCGAGGCGAGCGAGGAGGGCTACGGCATCGTTCTGCCATCGCTCTCCGATCTGCGCCTTGAGGAGCCCGAGATCGTAAAGCAATCGGGTGGCTACGGCGTGAAGCTGAAGGCCTCGGCCCCCTCGATCCACATGATCCGCGCCGACATTGAGACCGAGCTCAGCCCCATTGTGGGCACCGAGCAGCAGTCCGAGGAGCTGTGCCGCTATCTGCTCCATGAATTCGAGGAGGACCCGCAGGGCATCTGGAGCTCCAATATGTTCGGTAAGCCGCTTTACGAGCTGGTGAACGAGGGCCTGCATCAGAAGCTTTCGCATATGCCCGCCTCGGCCAGGCGCCGCCTTGGCGAGACGCTTGGCAAGATCATCAACGAGGGCAGTAGCGGGCTTGTGTGTATCCTTTTGTAACGAAAAAGGGCGATACGCCTGCGTATCGCCCTTTTCTTCATAGCGCCCCAACGTAGCGCCCCGGGGCATATCGCCCCCCGAAATACCGTCCGGTCAAAGGGTAGCCAGCACCCCGTCAAGGAATTCAAGAAAGCCCTCTGCGGCCTCTTCCCTTGTGCCGTCGTTCCCGAAATAGTAATCGTAGCCGTAGGCCTCCACCTCATCGTCCGAGGCGTTGCCGTAGGTGTGCGCTCCGAGGCGGCCCTCGGCGCGGACAAGGAGGGTGCGGGCATCGCCGCCCGTGGCATCGACGAACTTCCGGATCTCCGCCCCCTCACGGATATGGACAAAGAGGATCTCCTCATCCCCCGCGAGAAACTCGCGGTAGCGCGCCGTCACCCACGCGGTGGGATAATCGTTATACGCGGCGGTCAGGGCCTTGAGGTCGGCGAGGAAGCGGCGCGCGCGATCGGTCTTTTCCCCCTGCCAGCCGCACGCGGCCGCCAGCTCCTTGATGGGGGTAATGGACGAGACGTTTTTTACACGGTAGCGCGTGGCGGCCACCTCACAGAGCGTGTCCTTGCCTACGCCGCCGCGGCCGTTGATCACCAAAGTCAGCTTTTTCATCGTCCTATCTCCTATGCGTTACTGTAACGGTATAAGGAAAATCCCCGTCCGAGGACGGGGATCTTTGGGGTGAGTAATGGGAATCGAACCCATGACCTCCAGGGCCACAACCTGGCGCTCTAACCAACTGAGCCATACCCACCATAAAAAGGGAGCCTTGCAGCACCCTTTTGGCGTACCTTGAGGGATTCGAACCCCCGACCTACTGCTTAGAAGGCAGTTGCTCTATCCGGCTGAGCTAAAGGTACAGAGGGATGGATACCGCAACGGGTGTATTATAGCAGACCGCAGAGGATTTGTCAAGAGATTTCTTGAAAATTACTTGCAGATGAGCTTGACACCCTCAATGGCCACCACGGAAAGGGTGGTCCCCACCTCGTAGGCAGCCTCAGCCGAGAGAGAACGCGCCGCCCAAAGGTTGCCCTCCACCTCCACCTGACCGCCCGTGAGAGGGTCAAGCCGCTCTGTGACCGTGCAGGTCTTGCCCACCATGGCCTCCAGCGCCGTGAGGCGACGGCGGGGCAGACGGGACAAAACGAGATAAAAGACACCGGTGGCGGCGGCAAGGACACACGCGCAGTGATAGAGCTCGATGCCCTCAAAAAGCGACGTGACAAGCGCCGAAAGCGCCCCAAGGGCGGGCGCCAGCAAAAGAAGACGGCGGGAGAATGCCGCCGCCGCGAGAAGGACGAGCGTCAGCGCCCCGAATATCCAGGTAGAGAGATCCATAAGCTCCTCCGAAAAGCAAACGTACCTTATTACTATACCATACTTCTCCGCCTTTGTAAAGCCCCGCCGCCAAAATTTAGCGCGGGCGCCCCTTCACGCGCAGGCGTGTGGGCGCGCGCGTAATAATCTTATGATAGAAAAGGGAGAAACCGGCCAATTTCCCTTGTATTTTATAGGAAAATGACCGTTGGTAAAATTAACCTTGACAAAAAGAACGATTTGCGGTACAATATTGACATTGTGTAAAAAACCAAGCCCAAAAAAGGAGAACACACAATGAAGTTCCTCAACCCGTTGCACGCCATCCCGCCGATCTTCTACTCGGATCTGCGTCACCTTGTTACGGCAACTGCTGAGAAATTCGGCGACAAGCCCCTTTACGAATATCTTGAGGGGGGCGAGCGCAAGACCGTGTCCTACGCGGACTTTGCCTCTATGGTCGCCTCCTTTGCCACCGCGCTCGATGCCCACGGCCTGGCCGGCGGCCGCATCGTGATGATCGGTGAGACCCACCCCGCCTATCTTGCCACCTACATTGCCACCGTGGCGATGAACGGTGTGATCATTCCCATGGACAAGGAGCTGGATCCCGAGCAGGTGAAGGCCTTTATCCTCCACGCCGAGGCCGATGCCGTGGTCTATACCGCGGGCCTCAACGGTCGCTTTGACGGCGAGGAATACGATTTCCTCCGTCTCCGTGTTCCCGTCACGCCTGCCGAGGGCTATGAGAGGAGCGAGACGCTCATCTCCTTTGGCGATATGCTCTCTGACGGTAAGGACGCCATGGCCGTGGGCAACACCGCGTATGCCGACACCGTTCCCGAAATGGAGAGATGCTCGATCCTTCTCTTTACCTCGGGCACCACGGGCACCTCGAAGGGCGTTATGCTCTCGCACGGCAACATCATCGCGGCCCTTAACTCGGCCACGCACACGATGCCCTACGATGAGAAGGCCACCTTCGTTTCGGTCCTGCCGATCCACCACACCTACGAGATGCTTTGCGGTCAGCTGGGCGTTGTGGCCATTGGCGGCTCGATGCTCATCAACGACAGCATCAAGCACGTTCTGAAGAACTTTGCCGACTACAAGCCGAACACACTGATTCTTGTTCCCCTCTTTGTGGAGACGCTGCACAAGCGCATCTTTGACGAGATCCGCCGCCGCGGCATGGAAAAAAAGGTGAAGTTTGCCATGGCCCTGGCCGAGAAGATGCTGGCCGTGGGCATTGACCTGCGTAAAAAGCTGTTTTCCGAGATCACCAAGGCCTTTGGCGGCAACCTGACAAGCATCGTTTGCGGCGGTGCCCCGATCAGCCCGCGCATCCTGCGTGACCTCTACCTCTTCGGTATTGTGGTCTTTGAGGGCTACGGTATCACCGAGTGCTCGCCTCTTGTGGCCGTGAACTCCTCCCGCGTTCTGCGTCCGCGCTCGGTCGGCGCTCCCGTCTTTGGGTGCGAGGTGAAGATCGACCGCGAGGACGAGACCAAGGAAACGGGTGAGATCCTTGTCAAGGGTCCCAACGTGATGCTGGGCTACTACAAGAACCCCGAGGCGACGGCCGAGGTGTTCACCGAGGACGGCTTCTTCCGTACGGGTGACATCGGGTATCTTGACGCCGACAATTACATCTACATCACGGGCCGTAAGAAGAACGTCATTATTCTCTCAAACGGCAAAAACGTCTTCCCCGAGGAGCTTGAGGAATACCTCTCGGCCGTGCCCTTCATCAAGGAGAGCGTGGTCCTCGGCCGGAAGAAGGACGGCGTTGAGACGACCATCACCGCCATTGTCGTTCCCGATACGCAGAACCCCGAGATCGAGGGCAAGACCCCGAGCGAGGTCTATGACGCCGTGAAGAATGCGATTACGGCGATCAACAAGCGTATCCCCACCTTCAAGCACATTACCGATATCGAGATCCGCAACGAGGAGTTCCCCAAAAACACCTCGAAGAAGATCAAGCGTTATCTGGTGAAGTGATAGAACCCCCCAAGAACAATTAGGAGGAAATTTCAATGTTCGAAAAGGTCAAAAATCTTCTGATGGAGGAGCTGCGCGTTGAGGAGACCAAGATCACCCTCGAGGCGGAGCTTGCCAATGACCTCGGCGTCAATTCTCTCGAGCTGGCGGACCTGATCCTTCTCTGCGAGGAGAAGTTTAACCTGGCCATCGACGATGAGGATCTGCACAAGTTCATCACGGTCGGCGACGTTGTTGCCTACCTTGAAGAAAGAGCGTAATGAAAATGCCCCCGTCCGAAAAGGACGGGGGCTTTTCTTTTTCAGAGCGAGACGAGCGTGATGCCGTCGCGTTCCTCGGTAACGGCAAGGATCTCCTCCCGAAGAAGGGCGGGCTCGCGCTCACGGACGAGGACGGCGCGCGCGTCCTCGGAATGAAGGATCTCCAGCGGCACGAGGAAATCCACCCGTCCCTCACGCTTGAGCGCGGAGAGCGCGTGGCGGACGGCCTGGCGGAGATAGGGGCTGCATGCGCGGCTGTCGACACAAAACACGCGCTCCCCGCGTGCCTTTGCCGTGGCCACGATGAAGCGTACCTCCTTGGGTACGGCATCCTCCCCAAAGGGCTGGGGCAATACGGTATAAACTCTCATAAAATACACAACCTTTCGCCCCTATCTTACCACAAGAGGGGCACGCTGTCAACTCTTTTCCGCCTGCGGCCGTCATTTTGCACAAAACGCCGACACACAGTCAAGCAAAATAACGAAAAATGGCGCCGTATCTTGAAAAAATACGCGAACGGTGCTATAATTTATGATGTTAAGGTTTCCTTAAAATACTTAAGAGAGGTGTCCTATGAAGCATCAGAAATGGCTCTTTTTTATCCTGCTTGTGCTTGTTGCCACGACCTCGCTTGTGTCGTGCGATATTTTGGCGCAATACGTCCCGGGGCTGGTTCCCCCCACAACGACCGATGAGGTAACGACCATGACCACCACCCAATCGACTCCCGCCGCGACCTCGGCGCCCATCAACACGGCTCCCCCGACGACGGCTCCTGTGACCACCGTCACCACCGCCGTGACCACAGTGAAGGTGCCCGTAACCGTGGCGCCCAACGCCATTGTGCAGAAGACACCCGCAAACGTCCCCGTCTTTGGCTTTGACGGCAACCTTGCCGCCTACGCCGTCGGGTACGAGACGGGCGCCGAGGCCGCTGCCGACGCATTGGCCGCAGCCCTTGGCAAGACCGCCGCGGCATACGATCCCACCGTGGCCGCGGGGCTCCACCTGGCGATCAAAACGGACGGCATCGTCCCCCTCGGCGCGGGGGATTACCACATCTACGTGACGAAGGGCACCATTCATATCCTCGGCGGAGACGCCGCGGGCCTGGATGCGGGCGTTACCGCGTTCCTTGCCACAGTGGATGAGGGCAAGACCGCGATGAAGTCGCACGAGCACGTCATTCACAAGACCGTCCTCCCCCCCGATATGGAGACGGTTGCCAACTACACTACGAAGACCCAGCTGGTCGGCGGAACGACCGAGACCTCGACCGCGTATCGCCTTGGCGATGAGGTCATCTTTGTCCTCAGCCTGAAGTCGAACAGTGCGGATGCGGGCTGCAAAACCTTCAAGTACGCAGTCTCCGCCGACGAGGTTTCCACGACGATCACGGGCGAGGTCAGCGGCGAGAGCGGTATGTTTGCCATTACGGTTCCCGCAAGCTTTACGCTTTATCCCGGCTCTGTCCGTGTACAGGTGGATGCCTACGACAGCACGAACACTCTGGTGAAGGGCTATTACCACGGCAACAGACCCTTCGACGGAAAATACACCTATATGGGCGGTGCGGTCATCGATTTTGAGAACATCACCTCTGAAGTTCCCGAGCCCTCGAACTTTGAGGAATTCTGGCTCTCGCTCCTTGAGGATCTTCCCGATCCCACCAAGCCCCCTTTGAGAAGCAGCGCGTTCAAGAACGGCTTCCAGATCTACAAAATGGACGCCGAGTACATGGAGAAGATCGGCCAGAACCAGAACGTTTCTCTGCTCGATACATTCGACATTTACGAGATCTTCCTGTACTGCGACGATAACAGCGGCCGCCCCGCCGTTGGCTACGTTTCGGTGCCTAAGGCCAAGCGTGATACCGCCAACTCCCTGCCGATCAATATCGGCCACAACTCCTACAGCAGCGGCGCGAACGCGCGTGACGGCTTCTTCCATACCGACGAGAACGCGATCTGCGTGTCCATGCACCCGCACGGCATGCCGCTCTACTACTATGACAAGGCCGAAGGCACCTTCCTCGACTCGGGCCTCAAGAGCCCCGGGGTGAACGACAACTTTGGTGTCAAGGGCACGGACTTTGACGATCCCGCAAACGCCGAGCTTACCAAGATGCTTCTCCGCAACGTACAGATGCTCATCTTCCTCTCGGAGGATGCGTATGACGGTAAGCTTCCCAGGTCCAATTACCACAACCTCACCGATGAGGATAAGGAGGACTTCCGGGCTCTGCGTGACGCCTTTAACGGCGAGATCATCTTCCGCGAGTCGGGCAGCATGGGCGGCTTCCAGAACATTGCCACTGCCACGCTTTGCGGTATGGCTAAGCAGCTCGACATGATGACGGCCACCGTCACCTCGATCTCTGTGCGTTGCCCCTGGATGTGCGATCCCATAGCCATGGCGGGCCTTACCGACCGCATCGGCGGTGCGGGCACCCGCATCCTCTCGATCAACAATCAGCCGATCAACATCGCCGGCTTGGCTTACCTCGATACCGTGTACTTTGCAAAATACCTCCCCGAGGGCAGCAGCCTGACGATCCTTGGCGGTTATGCCGATACCACCTGCCCTTCCTCGGGCATTGTGGCTCTCTATAACGCCACCACGGTGGAGAAGAAGCTGACACTCCGTCAAAACCGCGACCACTCGGCCAGTAACCCTGCTCGGTGGGACTCGAAGTGGGACGACACCGTCCATGAGGCCCCCGCACAGTAAAACAAAAAAGAGCAACCCGCAAGGGCTGCTCTTTTTTGCACCGCAAGCCCATCATAAACCAAAAAGGACGTCCTTTGGACGTCCTTTTTGGTTGGTGCTCCTGCGGAGACTCG
>JAZRAU010000010.1:0-17930 GCA_045634705.1 Eubacteriales bacterium
AGCTCGACCTCGGCGGCGATGGCGTTGGCGATGGCCTCGGCAACCGGCAGATAGCTGTCAAGCTCACCTGCTACGTAGAAGGCCTCGGTGAGGGCAGCGGCGGGGACACCCAGCGCCTCGGAAATGGCGGCGTAGAACTCCTCGCTGAGATCAAGCTCTGCGGCATCGGGGCCGTTGACCGCAACCGAGAGGTCGTCACCTTCCATATAAAAATCAATGGAGAAGATCTTCTCGAAGTCCTCGCTGGTGGTCTCGCCTTCGGCAAGGTCGGCCGTGCCGACCTCGAGGGCGAGATGGCCGCTGACATCGGTGCCGTCCACCGTCAGGGTGAAGGCGCCGATCTTGAGGGCGTAGTAGAGATCGCCCGAGCTCGACATGTAGGGCTCGCCGTCGTGCACCTCTTCATAAAATTCAAAGAGGGCGATGGCAGGGACCGAATCCAGATCCGAGATCTCAAAGGTGCCGTCCGGCAAGGCAGAAGCGATGGCCTCGGCAATGCTCGGGAGAGTGACGGTGGTCACGACGTCGATCGCCTCGGTCTTGACATAGTCACACTTGCTGCAGGTGAAGCGGAGAGTGCCTTCGGTCATCGTCGTGGGGTAACGCACGATCTTGGACGAGAGGGTGTGGGATGCGGCCACGGGGGTGTCCTGATAGCTGTGGCCGCAGGCGCACTCGTGCAGGGTGTAGCCGTCCACGGTGCAGGTGGGAGCGACCGTGGTGTGGTTATACAGGTGCTGGTGGGCCGTGGTCGTTGCGGCCGTGGTCGTTGTCGGCGTTGCGGTGGTCGTAGCCGTGGTCTCATCATCATCGCCCAGTCCGCCGCAGGATGCGAGGACGAGGGAGGTGGAGAGCATCAGCACAAAGCACAGCAGTGCCAAAAGGGTGTGTTTTCTCATGATGTATGCCTCCTTTATAAAAATGCAGGTTGGTGGTGGGGCGGCTGCCCCATGGTATTAGAATTATAGCACAAACGGCCCGCCATTGCAAGGGCAAAGCGCAAATTTATCGAACTTTTTTATCCCCTATACGTATGCCGAAAACGCGTTTTTTAGTAAATAATACTTTGCTTTTTGTTGAAATGTAAGGTTTTGTTGCTCCTATAATTTTGCCTCTTTTTCACCCCCGCGAAGGTAGCGCGGAGGTGGCGACCAAGGCGGTGCGGAGGTAGTGCGGAGGCAGTGCCAGAGGCAGCGCGGAGGTAGCGCTATTAAGAAGGAGGAGGAGAAGAATATGGTATACCGAGGAAGCCCAAGGGAATGGAGAAGGGTCGTGGATCCTTCGGCGCCAAAAAGCAAGCCTTATGATGATATGCACGGCTTTGCCGTGATCGGTAATCCCCGAAAAAAAGAAACAGGCCCCCACAAATGCGTGCTTTTGTCCCCACCTTTTTACTCTCAAACAATGACCTTGCGGAGCCATTCCAGCGTGCACTCCACCATGTGCTTGCCGGTCTCGGCGCTGGCCTCCTTGGCGCTTTCGGCAAACCACTCCGTGTTGCGCTCACAGCGGCTAAGGTCCACAAGCTCAGGATAGGTCCCCATAAGGAGACTGGTCTCCCACTTTCCGGCGTGGTCAAAGCCGCCGCACTTGATCTGGGCGTCCGCACCGATGAGGGGAAGGATCTTGATGTAGGAGAAGGGATCGTCCTCCGAGCCCATATCCTCGTAGTAGGAGGCGTAGGCATCGCTGCCCCACCAGCCCTTACCGAGAGTGTTCTCCATATATTCCATAGTGACCTTTTTGGCCGCCTTATGACAAGCGATGGTCATGGGCATGAGGCCTGCGCCCTCCGTCTGGTGGTGGGCAACGAGGTAGATGTTCTTATGGCCGGCCTCGATCATCGACTTTAAGATCCAATAGAGGTAGTTGACATAGGCATCCTCATCCACGTGGAAGTGGCTGGGCTTGGGCGCGCACACGGCATACGAGGCGACACCGTACCAAAGGGGAGGACAAACCACGATCTCCTTTTCCTTCTCCAGCTCTCGGAGGCACCCCGTGATGACAAGGGTATCGGTGCCGCACGACGCATGACGGGCGTGGTACTCCATCGTACCGATCGGAATAATGAAGGGAACCTTCCGATCTACGGCATCCTGGATCTCATCGTATAGCATTTCAAGCATTTGCATAGTGCTTTCTCCTATTCTTTTGATTATGCCAATATTATACACAAAGCCAGGGCGAAAGTCAATATCTCAAAACGAGCTGTGATATGATTTTTACAAGCTTCGGAGGGCGAGAGCGTATGCGTATTAAAAGCTTAAGGGAAGTCCGTCCTCCTCGGCGGCCTCCTCGTGGCTTCCATACGAAAAAGGCACCCCGAGGGGTGCCTTTCATTTCACTATGGCAGCATACGCAAAAGAAGCCATACGCCTTGTCTCGGTCTTTCCTCTTGAATCTCGCGGGAAAGTGTGGTATAATGTCGGTGGCTTTTGTGGCCCCGGAGGCGGGGCTACGCACATTTTGGGAGTTGGCACGGAAAGGAACGACAACGTGAAAAAAGCGAACGCATGGGCGCTTTTGCCGATCGGCATTTTTGTGGCGCTGTATTTGGGGCTTGGCATTACCTTTGAATATATTCTGAAGATCCCCATGGGGTTTTACAAGGTCCCGATCGTGGTGATCTTTCTTGTCGCTATTCTTGCGGCCTGTCTCCAAAATCGGAATCTCCCCTTTGAAAAGAAGCTGGCGATCATGGGGCAGGGCGTGGGGGACAAGAACATCATCACGATGCTCCTGATCTTCCTTTTGGCGGGCATTTTTGTGGGGGTCGTCGGGCGGAGCAGCGCCGAGAGCGTGGCCTACTTTGTGCTTTCAATCGTTCCGCCGCGCTTCTCTGTTTGTGTGCTGTTTATTGTCAGCTGCTTCGTTTCCACCGCTATGGGCACCTCGGTCGGAACCATTACGCTCCTCACCCCGATTGCGGCGGCCCTCTCTGTCACCTCGGGCTTTTCCCTGCCGCTGTGCGTCGGCACGGTGGTAGGCGGTGCCATGTTCGGCGACAATCTGTCCTTTGTATCCGATACCACCATTGCCGCCTGCAACGGTCAGGGGTGCGCCATGAAGGACAAGTTCCGCACGAACTTTGCCATTGTCCTTCCGGCCGCCATTGTGACGCTGGGCCTTATCCTTGTGCTTTCCCTGCGGGCCGACATCCGGCCGCCCGAAATCAAGCCCTACGCGCTTTGGGAGATCCTGCCCTACGTTTTGGTGCTGATTGGCGGCATCGTCGGGATCAACGTGTTCCTGACGCTCCTTGTCGGTACCCTGGCGGGGGCCGCCATTATGCTGATCTCGGGCGCTATGGACTTCCCGGCGCTTATGGAAAGCGCGGGGGTGGGCGTTTCCGGCATGTTTGAAACCTCCATGGTGGCGGTGCTGGTGGCGGCGCTTTGCGCCCTCATTCGCGAGGCGGGCGGCTTTCAGGCGCTGCTCCAAGGGATCCGCCGCGTCTTCCGCGGGAAGCGGGCGGGACAGCTTGGCATCGGGCTCCTCGTGGGACTGATGGACGTTTCCACCGCCAACAACACGGTGGCGATCGTTATGGCCAACCCCATTGCCGCGGAAATGGCCAAGGAGTACGGCATTTCCCCCCGAAAAACGGCGTCGATCCTTGACACCTTCTCCTGCATCTTCCAGGGGATCCTGCCCTACGGCGCGCAGATGCTGGTGGCGCTGACCGCGGCGGGCACCATGGGCTTTGAGCTTTCTGCCTTTGCGGTGATCTCCCACCTCTTTTACCCGATGATGCTCCTTGTAAGCTCGCTTGTGTTTATGTTCCTTATTCCCGAGCGGAAGAAGTGAGACGCCATGACGACGCGGCAGAAGCACATGAGCCCCGCCTTAGAGCTTTGCTTGCCAAAAAAGAGTCGCATAAATGCGGCTCTTTTCTTTTTCGCCGTTGGCCTTCCTATTTATACCTCTATAACATTAACGATCTTCTTTTTCCTCCTTACCGCATAAGAATAGGCAACGGCCGTTCCGCTTCTCGGCTGTCGCTCCGCGATATCACGCTTACCGACCTTTCGCTTCGGCGGCGTATAATTCTTATCAAAATACACAATGCAAAACTCTGAATTGTTTATCATTTCCCGGTTGCGCTCCAAGCAGGCGGCTCTGCCCGCATTTTCTATGCGCTCGGGAAAATACGTATCCTCATAACGCTCCATGAGGCGCTCCTTATACCTCTCGGAAATGTGCGGAAACGCCGACCTCACATAAACACGCTTTATGTGGGGGTATTTTTGTTTCAACCCCGTAACGATCGTATGACATAAGGCATCAAATTCGCTTTTGCTGCCAAAATAAAAAAGAACCACCTTTTTTTCCGTTATTAAGACCTCGATCTCTCTTATAAGCCGCTCCTTTAGCGCGGGTGTTTCCTTGATCTTTCGATGTCCAAAAAAGCAACACGAATGTTTTTCCAGCTCTTCCATAACCGTCACCTCAAAATAATTTGGATATACGGTATATCCATTAAAGACATTGTACCACATATTTGGGGTAAAATGAACACAAAACATATTTATTTTGGAGTGATTGTATGGCTATTAAGAGCGTTTCTATCCGAATTGAAGAAGAAATGTTAGATAAAATTGCCTATGTTGCCGATTATGAGGGGCGCAGTGTGAACAGCCACGTTCTGGTGCTGATCCGAGAAAACATCAAGGCCTTTGAGGATGCTCACGGGGCGATCCGGGGGAACATCGGCCCCGACATGAACGTGAAGCCCACCCGTAAATAAAAAAGCAGGTGCCGTTGGCACCTGCTTTTTCTTATGCGATCAGGAACTTGTATTTCTCCACGCTGTAAAGGGGAATGAGCGGGAGGAGAATCGGCACGCGCTTGACGTAGGCCCGGTACTCGGGATCGCTACCGTAGTTCTTGTTCTGGCGGAGCTCAAGACGGCGGGCGCCCGAGAACATCACAAAGATGATGCCCGCGTAGCCAAGGGCTGAGAGGATCCACTGACCGGCACCCGTGAGCGAGCCGATGCCGCTGAGGAGAACGCCCGTCCAAAAGATCATCTCCCCGAGGTAGTTGGGGCAACGGACGATGCGGTAAAGCCCCGTATCGACAAAGCGGCGCGGATTCTTCTTTTTGGCGGCGTTCTTCTGGAGATCGGCGGCGGTCTCGAGGACAAGGCCCAGGGCCATAACGCCCACACCGACGTACGCCATAGTGTTATCGGCGGTACCGTTCTCCATGCGGTAAAAGACGGGAAGCACCTGCGTGACGTAAAGGGCGGCGCAGGTCAGCCAGATGGCGCACTTGACGCCAAAGGGAATGGTCTTACCGTCCTTGATCTCCCCCGTCATATGCTTTTTGTAGGAGGAGCTTTTCAGCTCACGAATGGCGAGATACCCCGAAAGGCGGAGGCCGTAAAGGATAAAGAGCGCCGAGAGAAGCACGGTGGCGGGGGTGAGCGAGGCGCGGTAAAGCACCAGCATCACGATCCCCTCGGCGGCGATCGAAAAGCCGTAGCCGAGCGAAATGAACCACACGTAGTTCTTAAAGCCCATGGCGCTGACAAGCACCGCGGCACCCAAAATAAAGAGAAGCGAAAGCGGAAAGGTCATGATCTTTTACTCCTTATATGTTTTCCTCAACCATTATATATGGGCGCGCGCGAAAAAGCAAGAGGGAAATGCCGCAATGCTTGCTTTTTCCCAAATTTTGTGATATACTTGCGGTAAAGAACAAAAAGGAGACACGTATGGATTTTACGGCACTGAAGGCGGCGCTGGAGAAGCGCGGCTACCGCGTTTCGGTTTTCCAAACGGGGGCCGAGGCCGCGGGATACCTCAATGATGAGATCGACGGACAGGTGGTGGGCTTTGGCGGCAGTATGACCCTGCGCGACCTTCAGCTCTACGACCTCCTCTTAACCCACAACTCGGTGCTGTGGCACTCGAAGCGCACGGGCGATTTTGAGCGCCGCCACGATATGCAAAAGGCCCTGCTGGCCGATGTGTACCTTGCCTCGGTCAACGGAATTGCCGAAACGGGCGAGATCGTAAACATTGACGGCATCGGCAACCGCGTGGCGGGAACGCTCTACGGGCACAAGAAGGTCTATTTTGTGGTGGGGCGCAACAAAATAGCGCCGACGCTTGCGGCGGCCATTGACCGCGCGCGCAACGTGGCGGCGCCGAAGAACGCCGCGCGCCTTGGCAAAAAGACACCCTGTGTCAAGGACGGCCGCTGTCACGACTGCTCCTCTCCCGACCGCATCTGCCGTGAACTGGCGATCCTTTGGCAAAGGCCCATGGAGGGAGATTACGAAATCGTTCTCATTGATGAGGACCTCGGATTTTAATCAAGTTTTGTTTACATAGCAAAGGTTTTTATGACCGCGTAGAGAAATCTACGCGGTCTTTTTTGTTTTGCGGCAGGACGCGAAGGCATAGCCCTCGCCCGAGATTCCACCTTCGCTTTGCTCGGTGCGGCTTCGCCGTTCGACTTCGCTCAGAATGACACGGGCGGGCGCTGCTCAGAATGACACGGCGGAAGGGCGCAACGACGTATTGCGCGGTTTTAGCCCGCGAGGATCGCGGCGAGGAGAAATTTCGTAAGACAAGGCGCACCGCAAGAAAGCAAGGCGAAGGCGTACTCACGTACGTCAAGCCGCTTTCGAGGAGCAACGACGTATTACGGAATTTATCCCGCCGCGAAAAGATAGACCCCATTTACAGTGAACGGTATGCTATTCTACTTTCACGGGGAGAAAAGGAGGTTTCGAATATGGAACGGGTTAAGGAGTTAGCGGCACGGCTCGTGCGGTTTTTTACCTTTGCGGTGGGGGAGGTGCCGCCGCAGCTGGACCGCTTTTGCGATGCCGAGGGGCTGTCGGCGGAGGAATTCCGCGCGCTGCTTTCGGTGGACGAATTTTGCGCGGCGTACGAGGAGGCGCAAAGGCGGTATCTTGACACGCTGACGGCGGGGGCGCTGGTCAAGAAGTACGATCCCTCCTTTGTGAAGCACCTCCTGGAGTGCGAGGGGCGGCGCGGGGAGGCCCTGCGGCAGGAGAAATTCACGGTGGAGATCCGCGTTCTCGAATGAGGATCGAGGTCACAAAAAAGCAAAAGGCGTTCATCGACGCCAAGGAGAGCGAGGTGCTGTTCGGCGGAGCAGCGGGGGGCGGCAAGTCCTACGGACAGCTGGTGGACGCCTTTTTGTTTGCTCTCCGCTATCCCGGCAGCCGCCAGCTGCTCCTGCGGCGCACCTTCCCCGAGATCGAGCGCTCGCTCGTGCGGACGGCGCGGTCGATCTTCCCCCACGAGGTGTTTACCTATCGGTCGACCGACCACACAGGGGTGTTTCCCAACGGCTCTCTCCTCGACTTTGGACATCTTGCGACCGATGCCGACGTGTATCAGTACCAATCCATGGAATACGACGTGGTGCGCTTTGACGAGCTGACGCACTTTACCGAGTTTCAATATTTATATCTCCTCTCGCGCATCCGCGGCGTGAACGGCTACCCGAAGCAGATGAAGTCGACCACCAACCCCGGGGGTATCGGCCATGCGTGGGTGAAAAAGCGCTTTATCGACCCCGCGCCCCCCGCGACCGCCTTTCGGGGCGAGGACGGCACGGAGCGCATTTTTCTCCCCGCAAGGATCGAGGACAACCGCTTCCTTTCCCTCTCCGACCCCGGCTATCGGCGGCGCCTCAGCGCCCTGCCGCAGGAGGAGAGGCGTGCGCTTCTTGAGGGCGAGTGGAACCTTGTGTCGGGACAGTTTTTTTCCGAGTTCTCGTACGACACGCACACGGTGGACCCCTTTCCGATCCCCGAGGATTGGAGGCGCTACCGCACGGTGGACTACGGGCTTGACCGTTTGGCGGTGCTTTGGATCGCCCTCTCGCCCGAGGGGCGGGCGTACGTGTATCGCGAGCTTTGCGAGAGCGACCTCATCATCTCGGATGCCGCCGAGAGGATCCTTGCCGCCACGCCCGAGGGCGAGACGATCTACACGACGCTGGCGCCGCCCGACCTTTTTGGCCGCGTGCAGGAAAGCGGACGGACCCGCGCCGAGATCTTTGCCTCGCACGGGGTGCCCTTTACCAAATCCTCGAACGACCGGATCACGGGGTGGCTGGCCGTGAAGGAGCTTCTCCGCCCCGCGGTGGACGGTATGCCACGCCTGCGCATCTTCCGCACGTGCCGGGAGCTTTGCCGCTGTCTGCCCCTGCTTCTTGCCGATACGAAGCGCCCCGGCGATGTTCTGACCGAGCCGCACGAGCTGACGCACGCCCCCGATGCCCTGCGCGGCTTTGCCGTTTCCCACGTGCGCCCCGCCCCCGTCTCGGACGGTGTGGGCCGCCGCCCCTGGTCGCCCGATATGTGGCAGGACTATTACGCCGCCACCGAGGCCGAACGGGAGTATCTTATCAAAAAATACGGAGTACCGCTATGACGACACCAAAAGAAAAACAAGAACGCCTTTTATTCTTTGCCGAGCTTTACGAGCGTGCAAAGACGAGGCACCGTCCCGCGCTGGACGCGATGGCGCGGTGTATGGCACAGTATCGCGGCAGTGACGAGATCGACGGCGGCGCCGTAAAGGCCACCGCGATCCGCAACATTACCTACGAGATCATTGAGGCACAGGTCTCCTCGGAGATCCCCGCACCGCGGGTATCTCCCTCCAGCTACAGCGAGGAGGGGGAGCGCCTGGCCGTGGCCACCGAGCGCATGCTCCACTGTATGCGTGACGAGCTTCCCTTTGAGCGCCAGAACGACCTTGACGAGCGCTATACCACCATTTTCGGAGGCTCGGTGTGGCTTGTGGAATGGGACGACACCAAGGAGGCAGGCGGCGGTCGCGGCGGCATCCGTGTGCGCTGTCTCTCACCTGAGGACCTCATCCCCCAGCCCGATATCCCCGAGATCGAGGACATGGAATACTGCTTCCTCCGATTTGAGACGCCGCGCAGTGAGCTGTGCCGCCGCTTTGGCGTCAGCGCCGCGGTCGCCGCCCTTGGCGAATGCGAGGCCGAGAGTGGGGTCTTTGACGAGGACACCGTGACCGTCATTACCTGCTTCTTCCGTGAGGAGGACGGCGCTGTGTCCCGCTTTGTCTTTTCGGGGGGCGCGCTGCTTTCGGATATTACCGACTATTACGGAAGAAAGGTGCGCCTTTGCCCGCGCTGCGGCGCCGCCGAGGGAGAATGCGAGTGCGGTGAGGCGGCTGACCTCCGCGATGCCGAGGACGAGTGCCTCACCCTGCCGACAGGGCGCGTGCATATCCCTTACTACCGCCCAAAGCGCTTCCCCGTGGTGATCCGCAAGAACACCTCACGCGCGGGGTATTACCTCGGCCAATCCGACTGCGAGATCATCCGTCCCCAGCAGCAGGAGATCAATAAGCTGGAGTCGCGCATTCAGGCCAAGCTGATGCGCTCGGGCGTCACGCCTGTGATGCCTGAGGATGCGCGGGTGGCGCCCGATAACTCGATCTTCGGACAGGTGATCCGCTTAGCCCCCGGCGAAAGCTCCGCGATGTACGGCGTGATCGACACCACCCCCAATGTCTCCCAGGAGATCCTGCAGTCCGACCGCCTTTACGAGCATGCCAAGCGCATTGTCGGCATCTCGGACTCGCTCCTCGGTCTTGCCGATCCCACGGCCACCTCAGGCTATGCCAAGCGCCTGCAGATCGAGCAGGCGGCGGGGCGCCTGGAATCCAAGCGACGCATGAAGGAGGCGGCCTATGCCGACATCGACCGCCTGGTGTTTGAGCTGATGCTCGCCTTTGCCGATGAGCCGCGAAAGACCCCCTACCGCGATGCGTACGGCCGCCTGCACAACGCCGAGTTTGACCGCTACGACTTCCTCTCCTACTCGCCCGAGCGCGGCTATTACTACAACGACGAATTCCTGTTTTCCGTCGATAAAAACGGCGGCGCCGAGGGGCAGAGAGAGGCGCTTTGGGAGAAGAACCTTGAAAACCTCAAGGCGGGAACGCTGGGCGACCCCACCTCCCCCACAACGCTTCTCCGCTATTGGCAGGGGCAGGAGCGCGCGCACTACCCCTTTGCGCGTGAAAACGTGGAATACTTTGAGGACCTTGTAAGAGAGGCGGAGGGAGGTGATGAGAATGGCAAAAATCTCCGAGGCGATTGAACGCCAGCTCCGGGCGCTTGCCACACCGAAGGGTGCCAAGGGCTACCGCGCGTGGCTCACCTCGGTGCCCGGCACGGGCGCCTATGCCAAAAGGCGGGCGGCCGCCACCGAGGAGCGCCGTTTGCAGGTCGGCTACGGCCTGGCGGGTGAGGCTCTGGGGCGCTCCTCCTACGCCGACGACGGCTACGCCGCCTATCTGCGCGAGGCCGCTAAGTCCGCAAGGAGCCAACGGGCCGGTGCCATTGAGGACGAGCGCGTGCAGGAGAGCCAAAAAACGCTCAAGGGCTACGGACAGTACCTGGAGGGGCTGAAGAAGGAGAACCTCGCCGCCCTCGGAAGCACCGCCGAAAAGCTGCTCGCTTTAGAGGTGGGCGACGACCTGAAATCGGAAGCGCTGATCGCCGATGTGGGCGCCACAGCCAAGCAAGCCGAGGCCCTGAGAAGCATTTACCGCTCCAATCCCTCGGCCGACAGCAAGACGAGGGAGAAGGTTCTGAAGCACCTGATCAAAAACTACTACGGCTACGAGAAGGCGTACGAATATTGTCGCCTTATCGGCTTTAGCGATACCACCGCTCGTCAGCTGGCTAAGGCCGCCGATGCCGAGCGCAGCGCCGCCCACGGCCGCCTGGAAGCGCTCTTCGGTAGGGAGTAAGGAAGCAAGGGTCACGCCGCAGGGAGTACAGCGAGCACGGTTGTGCTCTACGGCGGCAAAGAGCGCAATTTATGCCTGAGCATCGCGGCGTGGAGAAATTGATGCTATTTGTCGTCGGAGGGCACTGCGAAGCTGTACAAGAGTACAGCGAGCACGGTTGTGCTCTACGGCGGCAAAGAGCGCAATTTATGCCGCCGCGAAAATGGACCCCATTTTAAGTGAACGGTATGCTATGCTATCCTTGAAAAGAGAAAAGCCGAGCGACACGGCGCTATCCGTTTTTTAGTTTTGCGGCTTTGATTTCTCTTTTCGGGGTAGGATTTTTGGAAAGGAGGACGGGCATGAAGAAGAATGTGTATGCCACCAACAAGGGTGGCTTTATCAAGGCACCTTCGTCTCCTGCGGCGCAGGATCCGAAGGCGGTGACGACGGTTGCCAAGGCGAAGGGCGATCTTCGCGTTGGTAAATAATACTTTACCTAAAAGGAGTTTTTATGGAAAACGAAGCACTTAACGCCGGCTTTCCTGTCGATGAAGGGACGAACGACACGTCCGCGATCGACAAGGAGAGCGCCGTGACCCTTGACGAGGGCATGGCAAAAACGGAGGAGGGAGAGCCTGATGGCGGCAAGGCCGAGGCCGAGACGAGCGCGGACGGCGTGGATTTTTCCGAGCTGGAGGCCGCCGATGCCGCCGCCCTGCACGCACTCTTCCCTCACCGCTTTGGCTCGGGGAGCCTTGCGGAGCTTGAAAACCCCGCGCGCTACGGCGAGCTGCGCGAGGCGGGGCTTTCCCCTGTGGAGGCATATTGCGCCTCGCACTATGAGGCTCTCCTCGCCGCCCGACGGCCCAACACCCGCGCTCACCTTGACAGCTGTGCGGGGCGCACGGCAAAAAGCGGTGCCGACCGCATGAGCGCTACCGAGCTTTCGGCGGCACGGGAGCTTTTCCCCTCGCTCTCCGACGGTGAGATCGAGGGGCTGTACCGCCGCGCACGCTACGGCGGTCGCTGACATCACATCATAACGAAAGGAACATAAGAATGTCATCTATTATCTATTCGCAATCGGGCGGTCTGCACGATGCGGCGATCGGCCGCCTGGAGACCCCCATTAAAATGGTCATCGAGCATGAGTCGGACTACCAGGCTAAACGCGGCGGTGTGTGCGACTGGCTCTTTAACGTGGAAAAATCCAACCGCTTTGGCGAGACGATCGTCGGGCAGAACGAGTTCCGCGTCTTCTCCGCGACCGAGGAGGGTGCTGCCGCCGTGGCTGACGGCATCGAGGAGACCTACAAGAAGTTCATCGAGCACATTCAGTTCACAAAGGAGTTCACCATCACCGCCAAAATGATGGAGGATGCGAACTACGGTGTGGCCGCCGATGCCCGCCGCCGTGCCGAGAACTTTACGCGTGCCTACTACAAGACGCGCCACAAGATCTGCGAGTACGCGCTGGCCAGCGGTACCGCCACCAAGGGTACCTTTGCGGGCGCCACGCTTGACCTCACCGCGCCCGACGGTCTTCCCCTCTTTTCCTCAACGCACAAGTGGGGCGGTACGCAGGTGAAGGGCACCCAGTCGAACTACTACTTCGGCAACATCTTTGCGTCAACGGGCGCGTTTGAGGAGGCCCTCGGTGCCCTCAGCTCGAAGATCCGCAACATGAAGGACGAAAACGGCGAGGTGCTGGGCTACACCGCCGACACGATCATTCTGCCCGGCAACCGTCCCGCCGCCGAGGCCATTGTCAAAAAGGTGTGCGGCTCGGAGGGCGCTCTCGGCAACGGCTACAACGACATCAACCTGCAGTACGGCAACTGGAACATCGTGGTCATGCCCGACTGGCAGACCGAGGACGACCGCGTGATGATCATGTCGAGCGAGGCCAACAAGAACCTTGGCGGCAACATGTTCTTCAACCGCGTGCCGCTGACCGTCTCCAACTGGGTGGATCACCACACGGGTAACTACCTGTGGTGCGGTCGCTGCCGCTTTGGCGTGGGCTTTGGCACCTACAAGCACATCCTGCTTGCCGTCGGCGGTAACGCCGTCGAGGGCGCGACGGCCATCGCCTGAGGTAACGCGCATGACGGTGGCACAGTTGGAGGCCGCGGTAGCGCGCCTCGGATTTGCGCCGTCCATTGACGACGGCGGCGAGCTTTTGCGCGATGCGGCCGAGCGGGCGATCGCCGAGATCCTCGCGGTGCGCCCGCGCATCGGTCGGCTCATCCTCCGTCATCTGCCCGAGACCCCCCTCCTTTCGGTCACATCGCCGAAGGAGATCCGGGGAGAGAAAACCTTTTCTCTCCCCGAGGGGGGCTCCTTTTACCTGGAAAGCGTGGGAGATGGGCTTTTGACGGTATCGCGCGGCACTCACCAAAAGACCTACCCCCTGAGGGTGGGCACACGCGGCGGCGTCACCGTAACGGTGGGGGCGATCCCCACCTCCGAGGGAGCTGTCACTCTGCGCGTTGTCGGCGGGGTGGGCTTTTATCTGCCCGTTTTGGCGGTCTACGCCTCGCCCTATGTCTCGACAGCGCCTCCGACCTCCCCCTTTGGTACCAGCGATTACGACCTTGCCGCTCTGGCGCCCGATTTTGCCGGCCTTGTGGGTGCCCCCCGCCTTGCCGACGGCACGCCCCTTTGTGAGGGGGAGGAGGGAGATTATACTTTGGAGGGGAGCGTTTTGCACCTCGCCCCAAGGCGAGCGTGCGAGATCCGCCTCTCCTACCGCCGCCGCCTGCCCCTCACCATGGAGGGAAAGATCCCTCTTTGCGACGAGGAGGCGGCGCTCCTGCCCCTTTTTTGCGCGGCATACGTCTTTCTTGACGACGATCCCGATAAGGCCGCCTTTTACCTCGCGCGGTTTCGCGAGGGGCTTTCGGCCATTTTGCCGCCGCGTGAAGCGGTCACGGCCTTCCGCGACGTAACGGGCTGGGGGTGAGTAAATGCAAGGTTCTGTTTACACAAAAATCTATTCCGAAATGGGTGGTGTGGATTTTTCGGGTGAGCCGAGCGAGATTTCCGAGAAGCGCTTTGCCTATCTTGAGAATATGTACCGCGATTACGAGTCGGGCGCGGGAACGGGGATCGAGACGATCCCCGGCTTCCGCAAGGTTTGCGACCTTCCCTCACCCATCCACGCCATTCACCCCGATCCGTGCGATCGCTTTGCCTTTCTGGTCCATGCAGGACAGGGCCTTTACCGCCTCAACGCCGCGGAGCGCGACACCGCCCCCGTGGGGAAGACGGTTCTGGGTAAGGACGGTCTGCCGTGGACGGTGGCCGACGGACGCAGCCGCGCCAGCCTCCTTGAGGGGCGGCTCTGCCTTGTGGACGGTGAGCGCTACACCCTGACCGACGGTGTCAGCGCCATGTCCGCCGACAAGGACGCGTATGTCCCCACCACCTATTTGGACGGAGAGCCCTACGAGCAGAGAAACCTTCTCACTACAATGACAGAGGAGGAATATCTCCTCTACGATGCCGAGGCCCACCCCTACGAAAGCGAAGGCATCCGCTACCGTGTGACCGACGGCGGCGTTTGCCTTGTGACAGGCATTGACTCCAAGGAGGAGACGGTCACGATCCCGGCGCGGGTGTCGCTCCACGGCCGCGACTACGCCGTGGCGGGCATTGACGACTTTGCCTTCCGCAGGGACAGCGCGATCAAGACCCTGGTGCTTTCCGAGGGCATCACCACGCTGGGGCAATGCTGCTTTTTCGAGATGAAGGCGCTTGAGGTGGCGGTCATTCCGTCCACGATCGGCATCATTCCCGCCCAATCCTTTGACGGCTGCACCGCGCTCTCAACGCTTTACCTCTCCCCGGGGCTTCTTGAGGTCGGATACCGCGCCTTTCACAACGCCCCGATCACCACGGTCTATTTTTCGGGCGCCACAGAGGATTACTTTCTGATCCCGGGGAACGAGAACATCTATCCCCTCCTTAACCCAAATAACACCCGGCTCTTTGGCGACGTCCGCTATAAACGAACGCGGCTGCTTCTGCCCGTGTACGGACAGGGCGCGGAGGTGACGGCGGTCCGCCTTGACGGAGCCGCGCCCGAGGCGTGGGAGGGGGTCCTCTCCCGTGTGGAACGCCGCGGGCAGGCGCTGTATCTTGTGCTGGACACCGAAACCTTTGACCTTGTGTATGGGAAAACGCTTTCGCTCTCTGTGCGCGTTGCCGACACGCTGGCCAAGGAGCTGGCAGCGGAGGGCAAGACCTACGTGGGGAGCGGTGCCGAGGCGATCCACGGCTGCCGCCTGATCTCACGGTATGACGGCCGGCTGTTCCTTTCGGGAAATCCGGCCCTGCCCGGCACGGTGTTTTACACGCACCGCGATAAGGACGGCGCTGTGCGCCCCGACTACGTGGGGGCCTTTGACCGCTTTACCGACGGGGACGGCCGCGCTGAGGTACGCGCCATGACAGCAACGCCCTCCTATCTTCTCGTCCTGCTGGAAACGCCGAACGAGGGGCACTCGGTCTTCTGTCACGTGGGGGCAGACACCGACAAAAACCTTCTCCCCCGCGTTTACCCCGCCGAGGGGGGTGCCGGTGCCGTGGGATGCGTGGGAGAGGCCTGCGTTTTTCTCGACGATACGCTCTTTCTCTCGGAGAACGGTCTTGAAGCCGTGGAGCGCGCCTCGCTTTCCTCGGAGAGGGGGGTGGTGCACCGCTCAAGCGCGGTCGATGCTCGCCTTACGGCAGAGGCGCTCGACACAGCCGTCGTGTTTCGCTATCGCTCCTACCTCGGCATTGCCGTCGACGGGCGCGTGTATCTGGCCGACGGGAAGCGGCGCTGTACGCGCGACGGGCACACCGAGTACGAGTGGTACTATCTTTCGGATATCGGCGTTTACGTCGGGCAGACCGACCGCTACCGCTACCGCACGGCGTTCCCCGAGGGGCTTTCCGGGGAGACGACGATCGCGGCGGGTAAGGAAACGCTGAGAGCGGCCATTCATCCCAACGGCGGCTATGCCGACGGCGTACCCGTGTTCAGTACAGTGGGCAAGGACGGCACGCCCATTGTATACACAAAAAGCGGCGCTGTGGCCTACCTTTTGGACACCGACGGCGAAAAGACGGGGGGAGTGTTTTCTCCCGCGACCGCCTTTTACGAGTGCTGCGGACTTCTTTTCTTCGGCACCAAGGCGGGGACGGTGTGCGTCTTCAATACCGACAAGCGCGACCCTGACGGACGGATCCCTCGCCGCTATTACACCTTCAACGGCCGCGCCTACCTTTCCGGCTGCGCCACAAGGAGCGAGCATTGCGGCAAGCCGCACCTCGCCAAAAACACCGTCCGCAGCGGCGGCGCCGTGAAGCTGCGCGCCATGACGGGCGGCAAGGTGGAGGTGCGCGTGCGTACCGACCGCGAGAGCTGGCGCGTGGCCGACACGCTGTACGGCGGCCGCCTTGACTATAACGAAACCGATTTCGCAACCGCCGAGTTTTCCGCCGAGGCCGACACCGTGGTCCCTCTCCGTGAGGGGGCACGGCGCTGGGTGGAGAAGCAGCTTTATTTTGTATCGGAGGAATATCAGCGGCCCTTTGGCATCATTACGGTGGCTTACCAGTATCGGGTCGCGGGAAGGATAAGAGCATGAATATCAGAAAGATTACCGAGGAGGAGGTGCGCTCGCTCTGGGTGCAGCGCCTTTCGGATACGCCAAACCGCACGGGCCGGTTTGGCACGCCCGGGCTGACGGCCGCCGAGATCAAGGCGACCTACGATGCCCTCGCGCTCCGCATTGTGGAGCGCTACAACCAGCTGGTGGATGACGTCCTCTCGGGCGAGGTGATGCGCGCGATCCCCACAGGGCACGGCGAGGACACGCTGGCCGACCTCTTTGAGGACGTAAAAAGCGGTCGTCTTGCCGAATGGCTGACGGTGGACGGTACGCGCTCCCTGGCCCTCTTGGCCGCCGCCTACGACAGTCACAGCCACGACGGAGAGTACGTACCCCTGCGCGACGGCAGGGTCCCCGCAGAGCTTTTGCCCGAGAGCTACGAGAGCGCATACGCCGAGGCCGAGGCCGAGCGCGCCGCCGCCGAGCGCGAGCGCGCGGCAGAGGAGGCCGAGCGAACGGCCGCCGAGGCGCGGCGAGAGGCGCTGGCGGAGGCGCTCTCCGAGACGATCGCCGAGGTGGAGGAAAGGAGCGCTGCCCTCGGACGTGTTCTGGAGGAGGCCGAGGATAAGGCCGAGGAAACGCGGCAGTTGGCCGCCTCCGCCCTCGGGCGCACGGCGGCGCTGGAAAAAAGTCTTCTGAACCTGCGTGCCGCCGCTGAGGGCACCGCCTTTGTTTACCGCGAGGATAAGAGCGCCGCCTACGAAAAGCTTGTGCCCGAGAACTCGCTCCCCTATGCCGCCATTCGCACGCTGGGGGGCGGTGGCGCGGGCGCCAACGCCCTCTATCCCGACGCCGACTGCCGCCTGACCGATGCCTACGGTGCCTCCCTCGGTCACAGTGATGGGAGGATCCTGTATCAGACGGGGGAGGCGCACGGGCGCGCGATCTATTGGGAGGGCTTCCCCCTTTTGCTCTCCACCGGCGTTACGTACACGATGGCCTTTGACGTGTACGTGCCCCCCTCGCTCCCCGCGGAGGAGGACGGGAGCTTTGTCTTTGGTCTTTACCGCGCCGAGGAGGGGCGCGCTCTTTTGACCGTTCCCCTCACGATCCCCGAGCGCGACGTGTGGGTGAGGGTGGCCGTTCCCTTCACGGCCCCCACCTGCATCTCTCCCACGGGCAGCTACACCGATGCGGGGCTTCTGATGCTTTCCTACACGGGAAGCTCCTTGCCCATAGGCGAGAGTGTGCAGTTCCGTCGATTTTCGCTCGCGCGCGGTACGGATAGCTCCTATTACGCCCCCGAGGACAGCTCGCCCGTTAAGACGACCGCGATCGTGGTAAAGGGGCGCAACCTCATTCCCTACCCCTACCCCACGAGTAAGGTCGGCACCAAGCTGGGCGTGACCTTCACCCAAAATTCCGACGGAAGCATAACGGTCTCGGGCGTCGCGGAAAAGAACGTCTCGTATCCCCTCTACACCGAAGCCCACCACCTGGCGCTTCCCGAGGGCGAGGTCACGGTGGACGGCAACCCCGCCGAGGGCGTGGAGAT
>JAZRAU010000011.1:0-1882 GCA_045634705.1 Eubacteriales bacterium
GACAAGGTCAGCGTCAACTCGGGCGCCATTCGCGATCCCTCGCTCGTCGGGGAGGCCGCGCGGCGCTATGGCGACCAGTGCGTTGTGCTGTCGGTCGATGTCAAGCGCTGTGACGGAGCTTTCCGCGTGTTTGCCAAGGGCGGCCGCGAGAACACGGGCCTTGATGCCATTGAGTGGATCCGCCGCGGCGTCGGCTCGGGCGCCGGAGAGGTCGTTGTCAACTCGATCGATACCGACGGTGTGCGCGGAGGCTTCGACCTTCCCATGCTTGCCGCCGTTTGCGATGCCGTGGACGTTCCCGTGATCGCCTCGGGCGGTGCGGGCGGCATCGACGATTTTGTGACCCTCTTTAAGACACTACCCAAGGTGGATGCCGGCCTTGCCGCCTCGATCTTCCACTTTGGAGACGTGAAGATCCCCGACCTGAAGGCCGCCCTGCGCGCGGCCGATATCGACGTGCGTATCTGAAAGGAAAAAGCTATGCTGAACATGGATGAACTGAAATTCGACGAAAACGGCCTGATCCCCGCCATTGTGACAAATGCCGAAACGGGCAAGGTCCTGACGCTGGCCTATATGAACCGCGAGAGCCTCAGCATCACGCTCTCCCGCCGCCTCACCTGCTTTTACAGCCGCAGCCGTCAGTGCCTTTGGCTGAAGGGCGAGACCAGCGGCAACTACCAGCACGTGGTCAGCATCACGGCCGACTGTGACCGCGATGCCCTCGTTGTCGCCGTTTTGCCCGACGGCCCCGCCTGCCACACGGGCACCGAGTCCTGCTTTACCGCCCCCGTGCTTGCCGACGAGGAGGGCGTGGCCCCCTTCTCGCTTGACGCCCTCTACCGCTTGATCGAGGGCCGCAAGACCGAGAAGAAGGAGGGCTCCTACACCACCTACCTCTTTGAGAAGGGCATCGACAAGATCCTCAAAAAGGTGGGCGAGGAATGCACTGAGGTCATCATTGCGGGCAAGGCGAACGACAAAAAGGAAACCGTTTATGAGGTGGCCGACCTTGCCTACCACGTCCTTGTGATGATGGTGGAAATGGGCATCACGGTGGAGGATATTCATCGGGAGCTTGCGGGCCGCCATGTCATTGACAAAAAGGTCAAGCAGGAGAAGATGACGAAATGATGCGCGCCGACCTGCACGTTCACACAAGCTTTTGTGACGGCGCCGCCAGCCCCGAGGAGATGGTGCGGGCGGCGATCGGGCTCGGCTGCTCTCGCATCGGCTTTTCGGCGCACGCGCCCATGCCCTTTGAGGGGTACGCCCTGCCCGCCGCGCGGGAGGACGAGTACCGCGCCGAGATCCTGCGCCTTAAGGAGGTGTACGGCCAAAGGATCGAGGTGCTGCTCGGCCTTGAGCTTGACCTCTATTCTCTCCCTGTAACCAAGCCTTACGACTACCTCATCGGCTCGGTGCATTTCTTCTCTCCCGTGGAGGCGGACGGCACCCGGTGTGAGGTGGACGGCAGCGCCGAGGCTCTCCGCGAGACGATCGACCGTCACTTTGGTGGCGATGCCTACGCCGCGGCGGAGGATTACTTTGCCTCGGTGGCGCTCCTTGGCTCGCTCCGCCCCTCGCTCATCGGTCATCTTGACCTCATCCGCAAATACAACCGCGGCGGCTGCTTCCTTGACGAAACCTCGCCGCGCTATCTTGCCGCCGCGCGCCGCGCCGTCGATGCACTTCTGCCCCTCGGTGTGCCCTTTGAGGTCAACACAGGCGCCGTCTCGCGCGGCTACCGTGAAACTCCCTATCCCGCCGCCCCCCTTCTTGCCTACATCCTGAAAAACGGCGGCAAGGTCACTCTCACAAGCGATGCCCACAATCCCGAGGGCCTTTGCTATGAGTTTGATAAGTGGGAGGAGTACGTACG
>JAZRAU010000012.1:0-3766 GCA_045634705.1 Eubacteriales bacterium
CAGAAGCAGCGTCTTTGCATTGCGCGCGCCCTCTTAAAAAAGCCGAAGATACTGATCCTTGACGACTCAACAAGCGCCGTGGACACCGCCACCGAGGCCAGGATCCGCCGCGCCTTCCGCGAGGAGCTGGCCGACTCGACCAAGATCATCATTGCGCAAAGGATCGGCTCGGTGCGCGAGGCCGACCGCATCGTGGTCATGGGGGAGGGGCAAATCGTGGGTGTTGGCACGCACGAGGAGCTTTTGTCCACCTGCACCGAGTACCGTGAGATCTACGAATCGCAGTGCGAAAGAGAGGAGGCGACCGAAAGTGGCAAGAACGCTTGATGAGCTCCGGCGCCGCTATCACGGCGCGGCCAAGGGCCCGGGAGGCCCCCGCGGCCCCATGGGCGGCGGCCCGAGAGGCGGCCCCGGCCGCGCTATGGGCGCCCACGGACGGCCGAAGAACACGAAACGGACGCTGGCACGCCTCTTTTCTTACGTAAGGGCCTACCGCTTCCTCTTTATCCCCGTTTTCCTCTGCCTTATCACCTCCACGCTCTCCTCGCTCTTTGCGACCTACCTGCTCTCGCCCATTCTCGACCGCCTGGCGGGAACGCGCATTGAAAGCGGGAACGTGGCCAACGACGCGATCCTTTACGTCTCCCGCGTGCTGTTCGAGGGGGGCGATGCGCCAAGCACGCTTTCCTACCTCGGGGCAGGGCTGCTCCTGCTTGGCACGGTGTACCTTCTGGCCGCCGGCTGCACCTTCCTGCAAACGCGCCTGATGCTCTTCATCTCGCAAAACGCCCTGCACCGCCTGCGGAGCGAGCTTTTTGACCACGTGCAGACCCTGCCGCTGGCCTATCACGACACCCACCCGACGGGCAACACGATGAGCCGATTCACCAACGACGTGGACAACATTGGCGTGATGCTCGACTCCTCGATCATCAGCGTGGTGTCGGGGCTTGCCACCCTCATCGGTACCTTGTGCTTTATGCTCTCCACCAACCTCATTCTGACGGCGGTGACGGTGGTCTTCGTTCCCGTCTTTACCTTCGGGGGCATGGCCATTGCCAAGAAAAGCGGCAAGTATTACCGCGGTCAGCAGGAGGCGCTGGGCGCCGTCAACGGCTACATTGAGGAGACCGTCTCGGGCCAGAAGGTGGTTAAGGTGTTCAGCCACGAGAGCGAGTGCATGGCCGAGTTCGACACCCTGAACGCCGACCTGCGGGAAAAGCAGCTGAACGCCCAGTTCTTCGGTGGGATCATGGGGCCCGTAATGGGCAATCTCTCCAAGGTCAGCTACGCGCTGACGGCGGGTCTTGGCGGCGTTCTGTGCGCCCTGACGGCGGGCGGAAGCATTGCCGCGGGGAGCGTGGCCGCCCTGACCTACGGCGGCCTTTACGCCTTCATCAATTACGCCCAGAACTTTGCCCGTCCGATCAACGAGATCTCGATGCAGATGACCTCGGTCTTTTCGGCGCTGGCGGGGGCTGAGCGCGTGTTCAACGTGCTGGACGAGGCGCCCGAGGTGCCCGACCGCGAGGGCGCAAGGCCGACGGGGAGCCTCACGGGACGCGTGGAGCTTCGCGGCGTGAGCTTTGGCTACGTGCCGGAAAAGACCGTGCTGTCGGGCCTATCGCTGGTGGCCGAGCCCGGGCAGAAGATCGCCTTTGTCGGCTCGACGGGGGCGGGCAAGACCACGATCACCAACCTCTTAAACCGTTTTTACGACGTGCAAGAGGGCGAGATCCTCATCGATGGCACCGACGTGCGCGACTACCGCCGCGCCGACCTGCGGAAAAGCATTGCCATGGTGCTTCAGGACACCCACCTCTTTTCGGGCACCGTGCGCGAGAATATCCGCTACGGTCGCCCCGACGCGACCGACGAGGAGGTGGAGGCCGCCGCCAGGACCGCCTCGGCCCACGGCTTCATTCTCCGTCTCTCCGAGGGGTACGACACCCGCCTTGAGGGGGACGGCGCCAATCTCTCGCAAGGACAGCGTCAGCTTCTCAACATCGCCCGCGCCGCCCTCTCCCACGCGCCGATCCTCGTTCTGGACGAGGCCACAAGCTCGGTCGATACCCGCACCGAGCGGCACATTGAGCGCGGCATGGACGCCTTGATGCAGGGCCGCACCACCTTTGTGATCGCCCACCGCCTATCGACCGTCCGCAATGCCGACGTCATCTACGTCCTGGAGGCGGGCCGCATCATCGAGGCGGGAAGCCACGAGGAGCTTCTGGCCCTCGGCGGCCGCTATTACGAGCTGGCCACCGGCCTCCGTGAGCTGGATTGAAGCCCTCCGCGGCCACCGCAAGAGAAAAGACCGAGAACACGCGTTCTCGGTCTTTTTGTTATGTTTTGTTTACGGTTTAACGTATTTCTTTCGGAGCGTTTGTCTTTTTTTCGTTGCCAATCGAGATGAGCAGCACGGCAAACAGGAGGGGGAACACCGTGGCGGTAAGGAGACCGCGCGAGAGGTCGCCGCCCAGGGAGGAGGCCACAAGACCAACGGCGGTGGGGCCGAGCGAGCAGCCGAGGTCGCCGAAGAGGGCGCAGAGCGAGAAAAGGAGGGTGCTACCGTCTCCGAGGCGGGCGGCAGCAAGGCTCAGCGCCCCGGGCCACAGCATCCCCACCGAAAGTCCCACAACGCCGCAGCCGACAAGGGCGAGGACGGGCGAGGGAGAGAGGGCGGCGAGAAGATAGCCGACCGTACCGAAAAGACCGCCGAGGATCAGGAAAAGGCGCAGGTCGATCCGCCCGCTCATGCGGGCGAAAAAGAGGCGCGCGGTGCCCATAAGGGCGGCATAGAGGCAGGGGCCCGCAAGGTCGCCCACGGCTTTGGCAACGCCAAGCCCTGCCTCGGCAAAGGCGGAGGCCCATTGATGCATCGAAAGCTCCGAGGCGCCCGCGGCCGTCATAACGGCAAGGAACACCCAAAAGAGGGGGCGCCGCAAAAGGGGACGGGGAGCCGAAGCGGAGGGGGCGGCAGAGAGGCCTCCCTCCACGGGCGGCAGAGGCACCACCGCCAGCGCCAGCGTGTTGAAGAAGGGCAACAGCGACCAAAGGAGAGGCAAGAGCCACCAGGCGTCCTTCCCCGCAAGGGAAAGAAAGAGGGTCGAGAGCAGGATCACAAGCACGCCCCCCCAGCAGTAGAAAGAGTGGAGGAAGCCCATCATCGCGGCCTTGTTGCGCGTGGGACAAGCCTCCACGAGGGGACTGACGAGCGCCTCTCCAAGCCCCGAGCCAACGGCGTACAGAACGTCCGCCAAAAGAAGCCCCAGCCAAGCGCTTGAAAAAAGGAAAGGAAAGGTGCCAAGCCCCAAAAGCCCCACAGCCGAAAGGAGCGCCGATAGGACGATGAGGGGGCGGTACCCCACCCGATCGGCAAACAGCGCCGCAAGCAGGTCCACCGTCAGCTGAATGACAAAGTTGACGGTAACGAGAAGCGTGATCTCGGAAAGGGGGATCCCAAAGCTCTCGTGAAAGGTCAAAAAGAGAAGCGGTGCCAGATTGTTGGTGGCCGCCATGGTCACAGACGAAAGGCAACACGCCGTGATCGTGTGACGGTAATGGAGTGTTTTCATAAGTTCCTACCCAGAGCAAGATGCTTCTATGGTAGCACACCCGCCAACATTTTACAAGACCAAGAAAGAAAAAACGCCACAGGGTGGCGTTTTTTCTTTCTCCCCCGCGGATCGCGGCGCGGAGAAATTGTGCAAGACTATACGCACCGAGAAACCGAGGCGCAGGCGTAGCATTTCCCTCGCGGAGA
>JAZRAU010000013.1:0-12153 GCA_045634705.1 Eubacteriales bacterium
GATCTGTGGGCGAGGGCGCAAAATAAGGCATTATACATTGCATTATAGCACAGATGGAAATAAAAATCTACTGTTTTAATAAAAATAATATAACTTATGTTCGTCGGCGCCCCTCTTTCAGCCAAAAACTTTTGAAAAATGAGAAAAACCTATTGACAAGCAGCACCCAGCGTGGTATAATACCGAGCGTGTAGGGCCGATGTGCCCGATGTAGTAAGCAGAATTTCCGTTCTCACCTTACCACAGGAGTGCGTAGGGTCAATACATGAGCGCAAGTTGCTTTGCGTTTTTGTGCATGCGGAGATTCGTATGCACTTTTTGTTGTTTTGGAGGTAACTTACCATTAGTACCAAGGATTTGCAGATTAACGAAAGCATCCGCTTTAAGGAAGTCCGCCTTGTCGGCGCTGACGGTGAGCAGCTGGGGATCATGTCCTCGCTTTCTGCTCTGGAGTACGCTTATGGCCGCGGACTTGACCTTGTTCTTATGGCGCCGAACGCCGAGCCCCCCGTCTGCCGTGTAATGGATTACGGGAAGTATCGCTTTGAGCGCGATAAGAAGGAAAAGGAAGCGAGGCGCAACCAGCAGATCGTTAAGCTGAAAGAGGTGCAGCTGTCCTGCCGTATCGACACCCACGACTTTGAGACCCGTGTGAACCAGGCGCGCAAGTTCCTGCAGGGCGGTGACAAGGTCAAGGCGGTGATCCGCTTTAAGGGGCGTGAAATGGCGCATCAGGATATGGGGCGCGCGGTCATCGACCGTTTCCTTGAGGCCTGCTCCGATGCCGGTAATGCCGACAAGGCTCCCATTCAGGAGGGGCGCTTCCTCTCCGTGATCCTTTCCCCGATGAAGGCGGGAAAATAACACTGTTATAGATTCAGTTTTGAATTTGTATATTTTCGGTGACGCCGATAGAAAGTTAAAGGAGAATTAACATGGCAAAGATGAAGACTCACAAGGCCTCCGCAAAAAGATTCCGCGTGACGGCCGGCGGCAAGATTAAAGTTCAGCATTCCCAGCACCGCCACAATCTGGGGATCAAGACCGCGAAGCGTAAGAGAACGCTCCGCAAGGGATTTGTGCTCAGCAAGTCCATGACTCCCAACATCAAAAGCATGATCCAGAAGTGATCATCGACGGAATTTAAGAATTGGAGGAAAGAACAATATGGCAAGAGTAAAAGGCGCAATGATGACGCGCAAGAGAAGAAAGAGCGTTCTCAAAGCAGCTAAAGGATACTGGGGTGCCAAGAGCAAGCACTTCAAGATGGCGAAGCAGGCCGTTCTCAAGAGCGGTAACTATGCCTTCGCCGGCCGCAAGATGAAGAAGAGAGATTTCCGTTCTCTCTGGATCGCCCGTATCTCCGCTGAGGCGAGAGTTTGCGGCATTAACTATTCGCAGCTGATGCACGGTCTGAAGCTCGCTTCGATCGACCTCAACCGTAAGATGCTCGCCGAGATCGCCGTTTCCGACAAGGCCGCCTTTGCTGCCCTTGTTGAGCGTGCCAAGGCAGCTCTCTAAGCAATATACCCCGACCTTGCGTGCCTACGCGTGGTCGGGGATTTGTTTTTTCACGAGGTGAAAAATGAAGATCATACAGGAGACGATCACAGCCAGAAAAAATCCGGCGGTGATGCTGGCGGCCTCACTTTCAGAGAAGAAATTTCGCGATAAGCATCGCTTGTTTTTGGCCGAGGGGCATAAGCTTTGTGAGGAGGCCGTAGGGGCAGGTGCCGAGGTTGAGTGCGTTCTTATCACCGAAAAATACGCGGGGGAGCATTATAGTGAGGTCGTAAAAATGTTCGAGAGCGACCTTTACGCCGATACCCGCCTTTTGGTGCTTAGCGAGAGTTGCTTCGAGAAGATCAGCACCGAAAAATCGCCCGAGGGTATAATTCTTCTTGTAAAATATCTTGACATTTCAAAAAGATGTATTAAAATATATGTAGAGAATTTGGGGAGCATCGGCCGTGCGATCCTGCTTTCTTCTATCCGGGACCCCGGCAACCTCGGCACTATCCTGAGGAGTGCGGGGGCCTTTGGCGCGGAAACAGTGATCCTGAGTGATGACTGTGCCGACGTGTATCACCCCCGCGCGGTGAGGGCCGCCATGGGGGCCGTCTTTCGTCTTCCCACGCTGAGAGTCAGCGATACCGAGGGATCGGTGGAGGCTCTTTGTGAGGGAGGCCGTCGCGTTTTTGCGGCCGAGCTCCGCGATCGCGCAGTGCCGCTTTCCGCCATCTCTCTGAAGGCCGAGGACATTGTGGTTATCGGTAACGAGGGGCACGGAATTCCCAAAAGCCTTTCCGATGCCTGCACGGGGAGTGTTTATCTTCCCATCAGCCGGAACTCGGAGTCCTTGAATGCCGCCGCAGCGGCCACTGTATTTCTTTGGGAGCAATCCAAGTTGAGGTAATTGTATGCACAGCATTCTCTTCTGGCTGTGGCTCAGCCGTTGCTGTACGCCGGGCTCCGGCACCTTTGATCTCCTTCTACGCTATTTTGATACGCCCTACGACATCTACGGCGCCGATGAGGCAACGCTCCGTGAGGCGTTAGCAAAATACGATAAGGATTTGCCGCGCCTTCTTGACAAAGACACGGAGGCGGCAGAAAGGACACTGCGCTTTTGCGCTATGACGGGGGTTGCGCTGATCCCTTACGACGATCCCCGTTATCCTGCGGCCCTACGCCTCATTCCTTCCCCTCCCGTGCTTTTGTACTGCAAGGGCACACTTCCGCAGTTTAACGGCAGCCTTTCGGTGGCCGTTGTGGGAACGCGAAAGATGACGGAGTACGGTAAGCGCATGGCCTTTGAGATCTCGCGTGATCTTGCCAGGGCGGGCGCTATTGTGGTCAGCGGACTTGCGCTGGGAATCGACGGTGTGGCTAACGCTGCGGCGATCAACGGCGGAGGAGAAACGGTTGCCGTTCTTGGAAGTGGCATTGATATTATTTATCCCACTGCTCATGCAAAGCTTGCCGAGCACGTGATGCGTCACGGTGCGGTGATCACCGAGTTCGCTCCCGGCACGCGTCCTGACGGGCGCAACTTCCCGATCCGTAACCGCATCATCTCCGGTCTTGCCTCTGCCACAGCGGTCATTGAGGCCGATCTGCGTAGCGGTGCCCTCATCACGGCGCGCAAGGCCTTACAGCAGGGGCGGCCACTGTACGCCCTCCCCGGCCGAGTGGACGAGGCGGGAAGCGAGGGGACTTGTATCCTCCTCAAAAACGGAGCCAAGCTTCTTGTGGCGGCCGATGACATTCTCACGGATTTTGAGAAGATCTATGCCGACAAGATCAACATTTTCCGCTTGCTCCGTAATTCTCCCGTCGTCATGGATGCCGTTCTGAAATCCATGCGGGTCCATACCAAGGGAGAAAAGCGTGCCCGCTCCCCCGAGGATCGTCCCACAGAGCCCCCCGTCTCCGAAAAAACGGTAAAGGCTCCTGTGGATCCCGTCCGCGAGGCGGAGATCCGAAAGATACTCGAGCGCTTGGGAGAGCTGGCCGCTAAAATTTACGGCCTGATCCCGGGCGAAGGTCAGATTTCATGTGACGACCTGGCCGAGGCGGGGCTCGCTATCGGCGACGTCATGGCCATGACGGCAACCATGGAGATCGAGGGGATCATTGAGATGCTTCCCGGCGGTCTTCTCAAACGCAAATAATAATAGAAACACGGAGCAGGGCTCCGAGGTCCAAGGAAAGGAAACGTTATGTCGAATTTAGTTATTGTGGAGTCTCCCGCAAAGGCCAGCACGATCAAGGGCTATCTTGGCTCGAACTATAAGGTCATTGCTTCCAAGGGGCATATTCGCGATCTGCCCAAAAGCGGTCTTGGCGTGGACATTGAAAACGATTTCACTCCGCACTATATCAATATACGCGGCAAGGGCGATGTGATCGCCCAGCTGAAGCAGGAGGCAAAGTCTGCGGGGAAGATCTTCCTTGCAACGGACCCTGACCGCGAAGGAGAGGCGATCTCGTGGCATTTGGCCACGGCCCTCGGCATCCCCATGGATAAGCAATGCCGCGTCACCTTTAACGAAATTACCAAGAGCGCCGTTAAGGATGCGATCAAGCATCCCAGCATCATCAATCAGGATCTTGTGAATGCTCAGCAGACGCGCCGTATCCTCGACCGTATCGTGGGATATCAGCTTAGCCCCTTCCTTTGGAAGAACGTCCGCAGTGGGCTTTCTGCGGGGCGTGTTCAGAGCATTGCCGCCCGCATTATCTCGGAGCGTGAGGAGGAGATCCGTTCCTTCACGCCTCAGGAATACTGGACCGTACGCGCCGTTGTCAAAACGGGTGACGGCACGGAGATCGAAACGCATTTCTACGGAAAGGACGGCAAGGAGGTTCGCCTCACCAATGAAGCCGAGGCTAACGCCGTCCTTGACGCGATCCGCAAGAGTCCCTTTCTTCTTTCGGGGATCCGTCAATCGCAGAAGAGTCGCATGCCCTCGCCTCCCTTTACCACCTCCACGATGCAACAGGAGGCTTCAAGAAAGCTCGGGTTCCAATCCAAGCGCATTATGAAAACGGCGCAGGAGCTTTACGAGGGTATCAATCTTGGCAGTGAGTTCGGCGGCTTTTCGGGACTTATCACCTATATGCGTACCGACTCTCTCCGTATTTCCGCCATGGCACAGGAGGCGGCGTTCGCACTTATCAATGAGCAGTATGGCAAGGAATACCACCCCGCCTCACCCCGTCAGTTCAAAATGAAGCCGGGCGCTCAGGATGCCCACGAGGCGATCCGTCCTTCCGATGTGAATCTCACGCCCGAAAAGATCAAGCGTTATCTTACCCCCGACCAGTACCGTCTTTACAAGCTGATCTGGGAGCGCTTTGTGGCCAGCCAGATGTCCTCGGCGGTGTTTTCTCTGCTTTCGCTTGACTTCACCGCAGGGGATTACCAATTCCGTGCCACGGGAAGCACCCTGAAGTTCAAGGGCTACCTTGCCGTATACGACGACAGCTCGGATCATGAGGACGGCACCGAGAAGCGCAGCTTGCCGCCCGCCTCACGTCTTGTGGAGGGCGCCGAGATGCCGCTTGCCGATTCGTCTGCGAATCAGCACTTTACCGAGGCGCCGCCGCGTTATACCGAGGCTTCGCTCATCAAATTCCTTGAGGATAATGGCATCGGTCGCCCCTCGACCTATACCGCTATTATTTCAACGATCATCGACCGCAACTATGTTCGCCGTGAGGGCAAGGCGTTGGTTCCCACCCCCCTTGGCGAGGTGACCACCAAGCTGATGAAGGAGAATTTCCCCGACATTGTGGATTACCAGTTTACCGCCGAAATGGAGGACAAATTTGATAGCATTGCTCGCGGTGAGGACACCCTTCATACAGTGCTTTCGGACTTCTACGGTGGCTTTGCCGAGGCGCTGGAGCGCGCCAAGGTCAATGTAAAGGCGGGGGATGTGGAGATCCCGCCCGAGGAATCCGACGTGGTTTGCGAAAAGTGCGGGCGTCTTATGGTTTATAAGACAGGGCGCTTTGGCCGCTTCTTAGCGTGCCCCGGTTATCCCGAATGCAAGAACACCAAGGCTCTCGGCAAGGACGGCAAGCCTGTGGAAAAGAAGGCAGCCGACGCTGAGGTTGCCGATTTCAAGTGCGAGCTTTGCGGTGGAGAGATGATTCTCCGTACCGGTCGCTTCGGTAGCTTTTACGCTTGCTCCCACTATCCCACCTGCAAGTTTACCAAGCAGAAGATTAATGAGCTTGGCGTCGATTGCCCGAAGTGTGGGGCGCACATCATCACGAAGATCGGCAAAGGCAAGGTGTTTTACAGTTGTGAGCGCTATCCCGACTGCGATTTCTCGACCTGGGATCTCCCTCTCTCGGAAAAATGCCCCGAGTGCGGCGATATGCTTTTGTACAGAAAGAGCCGCAAGCTGGTTCTTTGCCGCAATAAAAGTTGCGAATACAAAAAGGAAAACGTGGAAAAATGACCCAAAACGCTACGGTTACCGTTGTCGGTGCGGGGCTTGCGGGGTGTGAAGCCGCCTGGCAGGCCGCCCGTGCCGGTTGCGCCGTGACGCTTTATGAGATGAAGCCGAGCCGATATTCCCCCGCGCACAAGGCGCCCACCTTTGCGGAGCTTGTATGCTCCAACTCCCTTCGTTCGTCTTCGCTTTCCAATGCCGTGGGGCTTCTCAAGGAAGAGCTGCGGCGCCTGTCCTCTCTGGTCATGGAAGCGGCCGACGCCACCGCGGTGCCCGCGGGGAGCGCTCTTGCGGTCGACCGCACGCTTTTTTCCGAGTACGTGACAGAAAAGATCCGTTCTCACCCCCGCATTACCGTTATTGAGGGGGAGGTCACGGCCATTCCCAAGGACGGTGTGACGGTTGTCGCCACCGGCCCCCTGACCTCGGAGGCGCTGGCTGCTGAGATCCGGGAGCTGACGGGAAATGAGGGGCTTCACTTCTTTGATGCGGCCGCCCCGATCGTATCTGGGGAGAGCATCGATCTTTCCAAGGCGTTTTTTGCCTCCCGATACGGTAAGGGAAGCCCCGAGGATTACCTCAACTGCCCCATGACCCGTGAGGAGTATGAGGCGTTCTACGAAGCGCTTCTTCATGCCGAGGTCGCAGAGCTTCATGATTTTGAGACCGGGGAGCAGCTCACGGTGTTTGAGGGATGTATGCCCGTGGAGGTCATGGCCTCCCGTGGGGTGGACACCCTCCGCTTCGGCCCGATGAAGCCCGTGGGACTTCCTGTGCCCACCACGGGGCGCGATGCCTATGCCACAGTGCAGCTCCGCCGCGAAAATCGCGCGGGGGATATGTACAATCTTGTGGGCTTTCAGACGCATCTTACCTTCGGTGAGCAGCGGCGGGTGTTCCGCATGATCCCGGGACTTGAAAATGCCGAGTTTTACCGTTACGGCGTGATGCACCGCAACACCTACATGAATTCTCCCGAGCTTCTGAACCCCGACTACTCTATGCGCGCGCGCCCGTCTCTCTATTTTGCGGGACAAATGACAGGCGTTGAGGGGTACGTGGAGTCTACAGGCTCCGGGCTTATCGCGGGGATCTCCGCCGCGGCACAGGCACTTGGCGGTGAGGCCCCGGTCTTTCCGCGCACGACGATGCTTGGGGCCATGGCGGCTTACGTGAGTGCCCCCGGCACTGTGAATTTTCAACCGATGAACGCTAACTTTGGTATTATTCCGCCGCTTGACAAGAAGGTCAAGGGCGGTAAGACTGCAAGAAACGAGGCGTATTCTGAGCGCTCCTTGCAGGAGATCGCCGAATTGGCCAGTGTAATTTCCCGTATGGGGAAAGGAATTTGATATGCGTATTCTCATTGACGTCATGAGTGGCGACAACGCCCCCCTTGAGCTGATCCGAGGCGCCGTTATGGCAAAGGAGGAATATCCCTCGCTGTCGATCGCCATTGTTGGGTGCGAGGAGACCATACACGACATTGCCGAGGCCGAGAGTATTTCGCTTGACGGTATCGAGGTCATTCCCTCGGTCTCCGTGATCGGTATGGAGGACAAGGCGCTTTCCGTTGTCCGCGACAAGAAGGACTCTTCCATGAGCATCGGCCTGCAAAAGCTGGCCGCCGGGGAGGGCGATGCCTTTGTCAGCGCCGGCAATACGGGAGCCCTGATTGCGGGAGCCACGCTTCTTGTACGGCGTATCCGCGGGATCCGTCGCGCGGGAATTGCTACCGTGCTTCCGTTCCCAACGCCCGTGCTTCTTATGGACTGCGGCGCCAATCTTGAGGTGTTGCCGGAGGACCTTGAGCAATTCGCTTTTATGGGCTCTCTCTACATGGAAAAAATCTATGGCCTGGATGCGCCGCGTGTGGGCCTCATTAACAACGGTACCGAGTACAACAAGGGGCTTCCCCTGCAGGTGGCTACCTACGAGCGCCTGACAAAGTCTGACGTTAACTTCGTGGGAAACGTGGAGGGCAAGGCTCTCCCCTTTGATGCCTGTGACGTGGCCGTGACAGACGGCTTTACGGGCAACCTCGTTCTGAAGGTCGTGGAGGGTATGGGCAAGTTCTTTGGCGGTGCTCTCAAGGATCTCTTCCATTCCACAGTCACCACCAAGCTCTCGGGTCTTATGGTTAAGGGGCGGCTCACCGAGTTTAAGAAAAAAATGGATTCCTCTGAGCATGGCGGGGCTCCGCTGCTCGGGATATCCAAGCCCGTTATCAAGGCCCACGGATCATCCGATGCCAAGGCGATCAAAAATGCCGTGCATCAGGCAATGACCTTTGTAAGTACCGGAATCAACTACGATATCGCCGAGTGGGCAACGGCTTTTGAAGAAAAACTCAAGAATGAAGCTGCGGAGAAAGACGCTAAGGCCCCCGCAGAAACGAAATGAGGACCTTATGATGAACGAAACAACGCTTGCAGGGCTGGAGGAAACGATCGGATATCATTTTCGTGATACCGGTCTTTTGCTGACCGCTTTAACGCACGCGTCGTACACCAATGAACGCGGAGAGGCGTCGTATGAGCGATTGGAGTTCCTCGGTGATGCCGTGCTTCAGATCGTTGTCAGCCGCTATCTGTTTTTGCGCTATTCCGATGTTCCGGAGGGGCTGCTGACACGTTACCGCCAGCATCTGGTGTGTGAAACGACGTTGGCAAGGATTGCCGTCTCGCTCTCGCTGGGCGATTATTTGCGTCTTGGCAAGGGGGAGGAAGCCGGGAACGGCCGCCGCCGTCCGTCGATCCTTGCCGACGTTGTGGAGTCGCTTGTTGCCGCGGTATATCTTGACGGCGGTATGGAAACGGCAGAGACACTGCTTTTGCGCCTGTTGCAAAAAGAACTTGACGCTTGCGTGGAAAACCGCCACGGTGATTTTAAGACCAGGCTCCAACAGCTGGTGGAGCAGGACGGCAAGGAGACTCTGGAATATACGGTGAAGGACCGCCGCGGCCCCGACCATGCTCCGATCTATGTGATTGAGGCGAGGATCAACAGCAATGTTGTGGGTGTCGGCGAGGGAAGCTCCAAGCACGATGCCGAACAGGCGGCCGCGAAAGAGGCCCTTCGGCTTTTTGGTATTCTTGAAGAAGGGAAGGAGGGATAATATGTATCTGAAATCACTGGAGCTTCACGGCTTCAAATCCTTTCCCAACCGCACGGTTCTGACCTTTGAGCGCGGCACTACCGTCATCGTCGGTCCGAACGGAAGCGGCAAGTCCAACATCTCGGATGCGATGCGCTGGGTCCTTGGCGAGCTTTCCAGCCGCAATATCCGCGGCACGAAAATGGAGGACGTCATTTTTGGCGGTACCGATCAAAGGCGTCCTATGGGGTATGCTGAGGTCTCTGTCACCTTTGATAACACCGACAAAAGCCAACGCATCGATTCCCCTTACGATGAGATTAAGGTCACCCGTCGGTATTACCGTACGGGCGACAGCGAATATCTGATTAACGGTCAGCAGAAGCGCTTGCGTGATATCACTGAGCTCTTTATGAACACGGGTATCGGCCGCGAGGGGTATTCTATCGTCGGTCAGGGCCGCGTTGCCGAGCTGCTTTCCAAAAAGAGCGAGGATCGACGCAACGTATTCGAGGAGGCGGCCGGGATTGCCAAGTACCGCCACCGCAAGGAGGACGCTGAAAAGCGCCGCCGCGAGACGCACGCCAATATGGAACGCGTCATCGACATTTTTGAGGAGCTTGAAAAGCGCCTCGCCCCTCTGACAAAGGACGCGGAAAAGGCACGTAAGTACCTTGACCTTTACGAAAAAAAGAAGGTCGCCGATGTTTCACTTTGGCTTTACGATACGGAAAAGCTGCGTACCGACCTCGCCAAGGCCAGAGACACATACCAGCTTTCAACGCATGAGCTTGAGACCATTGAGGCGTCACTTGCTTCGCTGAACGCCCAGGACGAGCGTCTCTTTGCACAAATGGAGAGCGGCCGCCTGGCCTCCGAGCAGCTGCTGGGTAAGATCAACGATTGCCGTGGGCGTATCCACACACTCGAAAATGACATTTCGGTTCTTGATACCGAAATACGCCATAAGACCGATCTTCTGGCCACGGGCCGCAAGCGCATGGACGACATCGCCAAGGCCGCCGATGCACTTTCGGGTGACACCTCGGAGTATGATAAGAGGATCAAAGAACTCCGCGAGGAAATGCGCCGCCTTTCCGAGGAGCGCCTGGGGATCCTTGCCGATTCGCAGAAGCTCACGCAGGCGATCGGAAGGATCGAAAAGGAGCTGGAAACCTCGCTGGTCTCTCTTGAAAAGCAACAGAATGCCGCCCTGGACATCAAGGTCAATATGGATGTGCTTTCGCGCTCGCGCAACGAGGACGGCAACCGCGGTGAGGGCATCACTGCCGCCATTGCCGAATGCGAGGAGTCGGGAAGGCGCCTGGAAGGCGAGGTCACGCTCTGTGAAAAGAACGTGGAGGGCTTTACTACCCGCGTTGCCGAGATCGAGACCGCGCTCAAAGGCTTTGACCGCGACGTGGAGGATTGCCGCCGCGAGAAGGAAGCCCTTTCCGAGGAATGCAGCAAGCTCCGTGCCGATAAGACCGCCCTTGAGGAGGCGGCCGCCGCCCTCCGCCGTATGGAGGAACATTTTGAGGGCTATGGGGAGGCCGTGCGCTTTGTGATGCGCTCGGCCGCTGAAGGACGCCTTTCGGGCATCCGCGGGCCGGTTTCCCAGCTCATCTCGGTAAAGCCCGAGCACGTGGTTGCCATCGAGACCTCTCTGGGCGGAAACCTTCAGCACGTTGTGGTGGAGGACGAGGAGGCCACCAAGGCCGCGATCCGCCTTCTGAAGGAGAAAAGGGCAGGCCGTGCCACCTTTTATCCGATCAGCACCATTCGCCCGGGCAGTGAGCCCGAGGAGATCCGCGCCACGGCGAAATTCCGTGGATATATTGACCGCGCCGACCGTCTTGTCGAGCGGGACGCCGAGTACGACGATATTATGGAATGGCTCCTGTCACGCACGGTTATTTTTGATACGCTGGATAATGCCTCTGCCTGCGCCAAGGAGCTACGCTATCGAGTGAAGCTGGTCACCCTTGACGGACAGATCATCAATGCCGGCGGCTCCTACACAGGCGGTGCTCTGCGCGAGGGGAAGGGGAGCGGTATCCTCTCCCGCGGTGCGGACATCGAAAGCAAGCTGAACGAGGCCAAGGATCTGGCCACCAGGATCCTTGCACTTACCGGCAAAATGGCCGATAAGGATAAAAGGGTTTCCGACCTCCTTGCTGAAAAGAAGGACAATGAGCAGCAAAAGGAGCTTTTGCAGGCCATGGCGCGCGCCCAGACAACCGCGCTTGACAGTGCCAAGGTGCGCCTTGCCGCCAATGCCGAGCAAATGGAGGCCCTGCGCGTAGAATATGATGCGATAGTTAATAAGAGCCACCAGGTGGAAAGCGAGCTTGCCGCCCTCAGCCGCTCTTTGGATAGTGCCAACAAGACCGTTGCCACTATGCGTGAAAGACGCTCCGAGCAGGATGTGGAGCGCAACCGCTTGATCGATGAGCGCCAGGCCGCCATTGATGAGGCCAATGCGCTTACTTTGAGGGAGACAGAGATCACGAAGGAGATCGAGATGAACGATCGCCTGCGTGAGGGGATCTCCTCCCGTCTTGCCGATCTGCGTGCTGAAGAGGGAGAGCAGCGCCACCTGGCCGCGGAGCATGAGGCTGCTATTTCCGATATGAAGGCGCGGCAGAATGCTGCCAAGATCGAGGCTGAGGCCGCAGGAAACGAGCTGAAGGAGCTGAACGAAAAGCGCGGAGAGACCGAAAGCGGCGTTTCCGCCTTTAACGCACGCCTTGGCGAGATCCGTGAACAGATCCGCGTGAAGCAGGAGCAGAAGGACCGCCTTGCCAATACCAACTTTACGGCAGAAAATCGCCTGCGCCGCCTTGAGGAGGAGCAGGAGCGCATCGGCTCGCGGCTTTGGGACGATTACGAGATTACCTTTGACGATGCCGTAGCCTTCGATTATCCTCCCGTAACGGCGGAAACACGTGCGGAGGTGGCTGCCACGCAGACCGGCTGCCGCAATTCCATGCGCGCCCTTGAGCCGGTAAATCTCGGCGCGATCGAGGAATACAAGGAGGTCAAGGAGCGCTACGATGAGATGTCCTCGCAGGTAGTAGACCTGCG
>JAZRAU010000014.1:0-33209 GCA_045634705.1 Eubacteriales bacterium
CCTCAAGATGAGATATCCATGGGCTTTGCCCGAGAGGTCACTTGAAGACTACAAGTTGATAGGTCGTAGGTGTAAGCACAGTAATGTGTTCAGCTGAACGATACTAATTGACCGATCGCTTGAACTGCTAAGCAGTTCGTACGTTTGAGTCCGTTACGGTACTCCCCCCTTATTCGGTTTTCAATGCGCATGTGCCACCGTGCCGCGCAGTATATTCCTCCTTAGCTCAGTTGGCAGAGCACCTGACTGTTAATCAGGTTGTCGCTGGTTCGAGCCCGGCAGGGGGGGCCAAGAGGGGCGCACTCACAAAGTGCGGTCCTTTTCTTTTGTTTTTTGCCCCCCTCTTGGCTCCCCCGGCTGGTGAACGGGGCAGTGCGCCGAAGGCGACGCGGCGACCGAGCGGAGCGAGGAAGTACCTTTAGGTATTCGAGCGCCCCTGCCTTGGTCGTGGCACTGCCCGTTCACCGACTGCTTGCTCCGCAAGCTGTCGCCTCCCTGTCCTGCCGCATGGTCGTTGCGCGTAGGAGCATAGCTCCGTCCTTCAACTCCCTGTGTCGAGGACTTCGCTTTACCAAAACACTCCCCCGGAGCTTTTTTCAATGAAGCGCACCTGCGGTGCATGAAAAATGAAGCAAGGCTTCGCCTTATGAAGCGTGCCTTCGGCACACGGAGATAGTGTGCGCTTCGCTTCATACGAGCGTAGCGAGTGCATCATATCGTCGCAAGCCGTTGCTTCATTAAAATATTGAGTTGCAATTCCGTACAATGAGAATTCCTTTCATTCCTTGCATTGCCTCTGCTTCCGGAACTTACATTTGAAACGCAGAGAGAGACATGGTATAATGGTTAAGGACAGCATGGGATCTTGGGTTGATCGCGCTATGCTGTCCAATGATGTATGGAGGTGCCATAGATGAAAAAACTGTTTATTTCTTTGCTGATGGCGGTAATGAGCCTCGGCTTGTTTGTTATCAATGCTTCGGCGGCTACGACTCACACGGTAGTGCCGGGAGATTCGATGTGGAAGATCGCCGTAAAATATCAGGTGGGGCTCCGCGAGATCAAGGCGGCAAATCCCGAGATACAAAATCCGGATCTGATATACCCGGGCCAGGTTTTGACGATACCTGTGACAGACTCCTCGGTTGCAAGCTATGAGAAAGAGGTTGTAAGACTTGTGAATGAGATCAGGACACAGAGAGGACTTCCGGCGCTGACGTATAACTGGGAACTTTGTCGGGTGGCGCGCTATAAATCGCAGGATATGAAGGATAACCGGTATTTTTCTCACACAAGTCCCGTATACGGAACGCCCTTCGAGATGATGAAGGCCTTTGGTATCAAGTACAGAAGCGCGGGGGAAAACATAGCGAGGGGACAGAGAAGCCCCGAGGAGGTTGTGAATGCGTGGATGAATTCCTCGGGCCACCGCGCCAACATTCTCTCCGCCTCCTTCACCGAGATCGGCGTAGGCTATGTGGCCGGCGGAAACTATTGGACGCAGATGTTTATCGGAAAATAAGGCGGGGGGCGCGGTTCTCCCCGGCAAGGGCGTGCTTTGCACGCCCCTTTTTTCTTGACACGGCATCGCGTTTTTGCTATAATATTTATGATCCTGATAAATTCATAAAACGGAGGAACTTATATGTTAAAAGGAATACCGTCGATCCTCTCGCCCGAGCTTCTCAAGGTGCTTATGGAAATGGGGCACGGCGATGAGATTGTCATCGGTGACGGGAACTTTCCCGGACAGTCCCACGGCAAGATGTGCATCCGCTGTGACGGCCACGGCACGGCTGAGCTTCTTGAGGCCATTCTGAAGCTCTTCCCGCTCGATACCTACCAGGCGCCCGTGTACCTTATGGCCAAGGTGCCCGGAGACACCGTCGAAACGCCGATCTGGGACGAATACCAAAGGATCATCCGGCCCTACACCGACGCTAAGATGCAGGAGATCGAGCGCTTTGCGTTCTACGAGCGCGCCAAAAAGGCTTACGCCGTTGTCATGACGGGCGAGGGCGCGCTTTACGCGAACCTCATTCTCAAAAAGGGCGTTGTCACCGAATAAGCAAAAAAGCAAGAGCCCGTGGGCTCTTGCTTTTTTATTTGCAAAACCGATCGCCGTAGCTTAAGAGAGCCTTGGCGATGACGGTGACGGCTTCCTCGCGGCCGTTGACCTCCTTGGCCACCGCCTCCTTGTCCTCCAGCGCCTTGTAGACGTTAAAGAAATGCACCATTTCATTGAAAATGTGCTGGGGGAGGTCGGTAATGTCACGGTATTGGTTGTAGGTGGGGTCGCCAAAGGGAATGGCAATGATCTTCTCGTCGTTCCGACCGCCGTCCAGCATGGAAATGTAGCCAATGGGGTAGCAGCGGACCAGTGTGAGGGGTTCAAGCGCCTCAGAGCAGAGGACGAGAACATCCAGGGGATCTCCGTCGTCGCCGAAGGAGCGGGGAATAAAGCCGTAATTGGCGGGATAGTGCGTGGAGGTATACAAAACGCGGTCGAGCATGATAAGGCCGGTCTCCTTATCTAACTCGTATTTCTTCTTGCTTCCCTTTGGGATCTCGATCACCGCTACAAAATCCTCGGGGGTGATGCGCTTTGGGCTGATATCGTGCCAGATGTTCATTGACCTCTCCCTTCTGCCGTGTGTGGCGCCTTTTTTTCTATTATACACCAAAGCCGCCCCGGGGGCAAGACGGCGATGAGAAAAAATTCCTTACGCCCTCTCCCGGCATTTGCCACAGTGAAGATAAGTGTCATGCGGATCGCCCCCTTTTCCTTGCCAAGCGGCGGCCGCCTCTCCCCGGCGATAGCCCGCGGTTTTTCGACAAAACGCCCCCAAAGGGGGCGTTTTTTTCATCTCGGGTTGACACCGCCACCCGTTCGTGCTACAATCAAATTGACAGCCTCCAAAGGAGAATTTTATGGGAAGATTTGACGGCGTTCTCGTTTGCACCGATCTTGACGGAACGCTTTTTAAGAAGGACAAGACCGTCTCGCGCGAGAACCGCGAGGCCATTGAATATTTTAAGAGCGAGGGTGGCGCCTTTACGTTCATCACGGGGCGGCTCCCGTGCTATGCCGAGACCGCTTATGCGGCGGCCTCCCCCAACGTGCCCTACGGCTGTGTCAACGGTGGCGGCGTGTACGACGGTGTGGCCGAGCGCTACGTGTGGACCTGCCCTCTCGATGTGCGCGCGCTCGCGCTGGTGGAGGAGATCGATCGGGCGTTTCCCGATGTGGGGATTCAGACCTCGACCTTCGATCACATCTATTTCTCAAAGGAGAATGAGGTGATGCACCACTTCCGCAAGGTGACGGGCCTACCCAATCTCGTCCGCCATTGGAGCGATGTGGACGCCCCCCTTGCCAAGATGCTTTTCGGCATCGTCTCGGAGGAGGAGCTTTTCGCCGTGGAGCGCACCCTGCGCCAGCACCCTCTGGCGGCGGAGTTTCAATTCGTCCGCTCGGAAAAGCACCTCTTTGAGATCCTGCCTCGCGGAATGCACAAGGGCATAGCGCTCAAAAAGCTTGTCGAGCATCTCGGCATGGATCCTGAGCTGACCGTCGCGATCGGTGACTACGATAACGACGTGGGGATGTTCAAGACGGCCCGCCTCGGCGTGGCGGTCGCCAACGCCTGCCCCGCGGCCAAGGCCGCCGCCGACCACGTTACCGTCAGCAACGAGGAGCACGCCGTGGCCCGCGTCATCGAGGACCTGCCCCGCCTTTTGGGGCTTTCGTAAAGGAGTCAAGCATGAGCGAAGCACGTCTGCACGCCTTCCGCCTGCACGAAAATCTGTATTTTATCGGAACCGAGGCGGTCTCGGTCCACCTGATCGATACCGAGGCAGGCCTTGTCCTCATCGACACGGGCTACCCCGATATGCGAAAAACGGTCCTCGACAACATCCGCGCCCTCGGCTTTTCTCCCGAGAATATCATCGCCGTTCTTCACTCCCACGCCCACATTGATCACATCGGCTCGACGCGGGAGATCGTGGCGCTTTCGGGCGCTACCACGTATATGAGCCGCGTGGACGATGCGATCTTCAACGGCCCCCGCGACCTCACCTGGGCCGGGGAGCTGGGGATCCCCCCCGTTCCCCCCTTTCACTCGGACGTCCTCGTTGAGGACGGAGACGTGTTCACATTCGGCAACACGCGTGTGCGGTGTCTTCTCACCCCGGGCCACACGGCGGGCACCCTCTCCTTTTTCATCACGCTCCCCGGCGGCACCGTGGCCGCGATGCTGGGAGGCGCGGGCTTCAACACCCTGCAAACGCCGTTCCTTTCGGCGTACGGGCTCCCCTACACCTGCCGTGAGGAGTTCCTTGCCTCGCTTACCCGCCTTGAGGGGGAGCGCTGCGACCTTGCCATCGGCAACCACCCCCAGCAGACCAACACGCTCGGTAAAATGTGGAAGGCCGAGGACGGCAAGGACACCCGTGACGGGGCCGAGTGGGGGCGCTTCCTTGCCTCGCTGAAGCGCAGCCTTGCCCTTCTTTCGGCAAAAGACCCTGCACCCGAGGGGAAATAACGCCCAAAGCCCCTCGACCGTCGGCGGGTGGCTGAATGAAAAACACATTTTCGCTACAAAGCTATGCAAAAACCCGATTTGTGTGCTATAATGGTGATAGGCTACGGAAGGCACCCGAGCCCGATCGGGTTTTGAAGGCTGCTTGTCGGAGGCAAGGAAGGCAAGGCCCCCTCCCGCCGAGCCGCCACCGTCTTATCACCGCCCATTACACGGTCGGGGAGGCGGCCGACTTCTGCTTTGGCTGCTTTTTCAAAAAGAGCATGGGCGAATACCGCCGAGCAATGACCGAAGAAAAAAGCCGCGCAAACGCACGGCTTATAAAGCGAATTACAAAAGCTCCTCGTCGTACACCGCACGGCATCCGCCGATAAAGCGCGGCCGCGTTCTGGCGGCGGTGAGGTGGGCATGGCCAACAGCATCCAGGGACAGCCGCACGGGCACCGCCACGCGGCGAAGGTGCATGCCGATCAGGGTGTCACCGATGTCAAGCCCTGCGTGGGCGCGGATCTCCTCCACCACCACGGGGTCAGAGAAGCGCGTGTAAGCCACCGTGGCGAGACTGCCGCCCGCCTTCTTCTGCGGAATGACGTTCACGGTCTCGGCACTCGGCACGGCCGCCCTCTCGGTGACGAGTGCGCGGTTGAGATGCTCACAGCACTGCACGGCAAGGAAAACGCCGGCCTCGGCGGTGGCACGGGACAGCCCCTCAAAGATCTTTTCCGCGGTATGGGGATCCGAGGAGGTGCCGATCCTCTCCCCCACGACCTCACTGGTCGAGCAGCCGACCACAAGGATATTGCCCGCCCCGAGCCTCGCCACGCGGCAAAGCTCCGCGGCGGCGGCGTAGCACTGTGCTTCGATGTCCATACGCGTCACCTCACGATTTTCTGTTCTCATTTTACCACCGCGCGCTCCAAAATGCAAGGGGCAAACGGCGGTAACAAAAATAAACCCCTCTTTTATGAAAGGAAACCGTCCTATGAAACGCTACACTTATCTCGATGCCCCCATTAAGATCTTTGGCGTTCCGCACTTTGAGGAAAAGCGCATCCTCCGCCGCCTGCCCGAGGAGCTGGCCGAGCGTTACCGCGGACAGCGCGGTGCCTGGCCGCGCGTGGGTCTGCGCTGTGCCGGCGGCCGTATGGCCTTCCGCACGAATTCCAAGAAGCTCAAGATCGGTGTGGAGCTGCTCACTCTCTCGCCCGATATCGGTATGTCGCTGTATGCCTGCCAGTCGGCGCATGTTTTGATCGGCAACCGTCCCGAGCTGCAGTATGCCGGAGTTGTCTCCTCCGAAAAGTACGATAAGCTTTCTTACGAGCGTGAGATCTACAAGTCCTCCCGCATGGAGGACGTGATGATCTACCTCCCGATGAGCGAGCTTATCAATACGATCTGGGTGGAGATCGATGACGATGCCGAGATCGAGGCGCCCACGCCCTACAAGCACCCGCTGCCGATCGTCTTTTACGGCTCCTCGATCACCGAGGGCGCCCACGCCAGCCGCCCCTGCAACGCCTACACCGCCATGCTGTCAAACCGCCTGGATGTCGATCACTACAACTTCGGCTTTTCGGGAAGCGCCCGCGGCGACCTTGACATTGCTGAGTACATCATGACCCTCGATATGAGCGTGTTTGTTATGGATTACGACCATAACGCCCCCGATGTGGAATTCCTCCAAAAGACGCACGAGCCCTTCTTCCGCTTTGTCCGTGAAAAGAAGCCCAACGTGCCGATCATCATCACCTCGCTCCCGAACTTTGAGCATAAGTCCGCATCGCGTGAGCGCCGTGCCGTGATCCAAAGCACCTACGAGAGGGCAGTGGCCGCCGGCGACAAGAACGTCTATTTCATTGATGGCGAGACCTTCTTCGGTACCGAGGAGCGCTACCTCTGCACCTCGGACGCCACCCACCCGAACGACCTTGGCCACGACCGTATGGCCAGGGTATACGAGCCGATCCTCCGAAAGATCCTCGAGGGCTGACAGCTCCGGGCATAAATCTCCGCTCGCTCTCTTTGGCGTATGGGTAATACGCCTGCAGGTCGCGATCAAAGATTTCCGCTCCGGATCTGCACGCCCTTCGGGCTGACAGCCTTGGGCATAAATCTCCGCTCGCTCTCTTTGGCGTGCTCTTACGCGCCCCTGCGCTGACAGCCTTGGGCAGGAACACAAACAAAAAGGAGTTGTACTGTTTTGCAGTACAACTCCTTTTTTGATCGGAGCCCGGGTGTGGCCGAGCCGCAGCGGGATAGGCGGAGGCAAAGCCGACGGGGAAGGTGCTTGCCAAGAGTTTTCATGGAGATATGGCTTTTTCTCCGTCTTTTGGATATACTGATAGAAAAAGACAAGGGGGTAGGCGCATGACGGGAGTGAGAAGCGTGCGATGGCAAAAGGCAAAGACGGTCGGCTTTATCGTCCTCGTCTCTCTCCTTGTGGCTATGGGGCTTCACGTGTTTGTGTATCGGGCCAATTTTGCTCCCAGCGGCGTTGACGGCCTTGCCGCGATGCTCCAATACCTCTCGGTGGAAAAGCTTGGCTATAAGATCAACGCGGGCGTTTTCACCCTCGCCTTGAACCTGCCGCTGCTTCTTGTCGCGTGGGTGAAGCTCCGCCGACGCTATGTCCTCTATACCCTCGTTTATACCCTCACGGTATCTCTCACACTCACGCTTCTTTCCGCGGTATCCTTTTATCAGTACGATTGCCTCGGCGGGGGCGGCAACCCTGTGCTGGCTGCCGTCTTCGGTGGGTGCGCGCAGGGGCTTACGGGGCTGCTTTTGCGCCTTGGCGGCTCGTCGGGCGGCGCGGATATCGTGGGGTGCCTCATTCAGCAGCGCTACCCCCACCGCGATCTTGAGCGCATCATTGCGCTTGTCAGCTATGCTGTGGTCGCCGTTTCCTTTTTCGTGTACCGCGATCTTGGCTCGGTGCTTCTCTCGGCGGTCTCGATCTTTGCCTGTGAGCGCGTCAGCGCCGTCTTTCTCCGAACGCGCCGCGGCGGCATCCGTGCGGAGATCGTCACCGGCGATGAGGGCGCCGCGGCGGTGCGCCGCGTGATCCTTTCGGAGCTTGGCCACGGCGCCACTCTCCTTTCGGGGCGAGGTATGTACGGTGGGGAGGAGAAGTGCGTCATTGTTTGTCTTGTGACCTACCGCGATCTCCCGGCTCTCCTCTCTCGCCTCTCGGCCCTGCCCGGTGTCTTTTGTCACTACACCGAGGCTTTGGGCATTGTCGGCTCCTTTGACTACGACCGCGACGGCCGATTTTCGCCATGACAAAAAAGAAAAGGAGCGATGCTCCTTTTCTTTTTTCTGCCGCCACTCGCCCACGGGCTTGGCCGCCGAGCCGATCTCGGTTAACCTTTTTTGAGCAGGTCGCGGATCTCACGGAGAAGATCCTCGGCGGTCGGGTTTTTCTCGCGCTCAAGGCGCGCCTTTTCGGCTTCCTCGGCGGCCTTTTTCTCGGCGGCCTCTTTTTCTTCCTTCTCGCGCTCGGCATAGTAAGCACGGACGGCCTCGGGGTCGGTGAGGCACACGCCGCGGCGGCGCATATCCGCAAGGTCACGGCGGTGCGGAACGCCCGAGAGCATCCGCGCGGCGATCGACTTGTGGCGCGCACGCACACGGTTGATGATCTTCACGATCATAAAGAGGACAAACGCTACAAGGAAGAAGTTGATGATCGCGTTCAGGAAGGCGCCCCAGTCGATATAAATGGAATTGGCAAGGTCGAGGGTGCCGTCAGGAAGCTCGGTCCGCTTTAGGACGGTATAGACCTCGCTCAGGGAATTCGCCCCGAAGATGAGGGCGAGGAGCCAGTTGATGATCGGCTTCAGCACGTTGTTCGACAGCCCGTTGACGATCGCGGTGAACGAGCTGCCAACAATAACGCCAACGGCCATATCCACCACGTTACCGCGGGAGATAAAGGTCTTGAATTCTGAAATAAAGCGCTTCATGTTTTTCTCCTGGTTCTTTTTTCGCTCTCTTATTATATCACCGCGGGGGTGGCTTGTCAATCGCCGCTGAGCACGGCTTTTTTCTTTTCTCTTGCAAAAAGGGAGGAATTGTGCTATTATTAAGACGGAAATATAAAACGGAGGACTTTTATGGACACCGTCAAGATCGACCGCGGCCCCAGCCGCATGATCGCCCACCGCGGCGCTTCGGCCCTTGAGGCTGAGAACACCGTGGCCGCCTTTGTGGCCGCCGCAAACCGCAGCTATTGGGGCATAGAGACCGACGTGCGCGTTACCAAGGATGGCAAGTATGCGATCAGCCACGACGATACCCTCACCCGTATGGCGGGCGTGGACATGAAGGTGGAGGAGTCCACCCTCGCCGAGCTGCAATCGGTGCGCCTTTTTGACAAAACGGGAAAAACGCGCTCCGACCTCATCGTTCCGACGCTGGAGGACTACATCTCGGTCTGCCACCGCTACGGCAAAAAGGCGGTGCTTGAGCTGAAGGGCGACATCGCCCCCCGGCATATCGCGGGTATCCTTGGCGTCATTGAGAGCGCGGGGCATTTTGAGGACACCGTCTTTATCAGCTTTCATCCGCAAAACCTTCTGGAGGTCAGAAAGCTCCGTAAGGGCGCTGAGGCCCAGCTTCTCCCGTCCGAGAACGCCGAGTGGATCATGAAGTATTGCCTTGAAAATCGCATCGGCCTCGATATCCACCACTCCTATCTGACAAAAGAGATCGTGGAAATGGCCCACAAGGCAGGGCTTTCCGTCAACTGCTGGACGGTCGACACCCCCGCCGACGCCGCGCGCGTGATCGGCATGGGCGTGGACTTCATCACCACCAACACCCTTGAGTGATATGGAGCCGAAGGAATATACCCTCGTGCGGACCGAGGGAGAGTACGCCATTCTCCGTGACGATGCGACGGGCGACGAGGTCTTTATTGCCCTTTCGCTTCTGCCGCCGTCGGCGGATATCGGAACACGTCTTCGCTATGAAATGTTTTCCTACGAGATTTTGGAGTGAGAGCGGCGGATTTTGGCATAACCGCAAAAGAAAAAGGAGCAAGCGTCCCCATTCTTTTTCTATCGCGCTTCTCGCACACTCGACGTGCGCTTTGCACGCCTTCGGTGCGAGAAACACGATTTCCGCTCAAAATCCCCACGCTCTCGGCGGCGGATTGGCATAACCGCAAAAGAAAAGGAGCAACAGCGTTGCTCCTTTTCTTTTTACAGCGATTCCGTGAAAAAGCTGCGGTCAACGGCATAGCCCTTGGCGGTGTGGCGGAGACCGTACGAGCATTCCCTGACGAGGGCAAAGAGGCGCACGCCGTCAATGCCCACGCAGTCGGGCAGGGCATCGAAGAAGCGGCTTGCCGCCTCGTGAAAATAGGAAGTGGTGACAAAGATGCCGCGCGTGCCGCCCTTGGCGCGCATGGCGCCGTAAAAGCCGCGCACCTCACGCTCGGTCACGTGGAGATGCTCGCGGCGGCACTTGGTCTGAAGGAGCACGATCTCGGAAAAGCCGAGCGCATCGCGCGTTTCGATGCGGCCGTCAATGCCGCCGTCGTTCGCCCCGCCCGATACCTCGGCCACCGTAACGGTGCGCCCCGTGCGGCGGTAGTAGTCGCGAAGAAGCGAGACGGTAAAGCGCTCAAAAAACGCGCCGCCCTGGCGGTGGAGAAGCGAGAGATAAAGGCGGCGGAGCCGCTCATCGTCCCCATTCTCAAAGAACTCCTCGTCATACACCGTGCGGCGGAAAAGCTCGCCGTCCCGTGTCAGCTCGCCCTCGCGGACAAGGCTGTCAAGGAGGGCGCCTGTCATGGAGCGCAGGGCGTGATCGTCCGAGAGGGTGGGGGTGCGCTTTGTGCCGAAATGCGCCTCGGCCTTCTCGTAGATCTCGCTCCGTGTGGCCCCACACCCCTCAAGAAGCGTGAGCAGAAAGTCGCGGCACGCGGCCTCGCGCACGGCCACGTGGGCGTCCTTTGTGAGGGTGTAGCGCCCCTCGGCGCTCCGCAAAAGCGTGCCGTCACGCGTAAGATCGGACAGCACGGTGCCAATGGCGGAAAACAGCAGGTTTCTGCGGCTGTCGGGCGCGTTGTCGCGGGCCTCTGTCGGTGTGATGCCAAAGGAGACCGAAAGGCGCGTGTTGATCTCGCGGCGGAAGAGGCCGCGGTTTTCCGAAAGGAGGGCAAGGATCTCGCGGCGGATCCTCTCGCGCCGCTTTTCGGTCAGAGCCTTTTTCATTTTCATAGACGATACTCCTTGGGGGCAGGAAGCGTACGCCCTTCCCCATTCTGTCAAAACGGAAACGAAACTTTACTTTTACACCATATCCTCGGGGTGATAGGCGGCGTCAAACTCCTCGGCGGTCATCGCTCCCTCGGACAGCACCGCCTCGCGGAGGGTGAGGCCCCTGTCGTTTGCCAGCTTGACAAGGGCGGCCGTCCTCTCATAGCCGAGGAGGGGAGAGAGGGCCGTGGCCGTCATCAGGGAGGAGTGGAGATTTTTCTTCATCCTTTCGCGGTTTGCCTTAATGCCGCTTGCACAGTGCTTGTCAAAGGATGCTATGGCGTCCGAGAGCAGGCGCACCGAGGCAAGGAAGTTGTGGATCGTCACGGGGAGAAACACGTTCAGCTGGAGGTTGCCCTGGGAGGCCGCCAGCGTCACGGCGGTATCGTTGGCCATGACCTGCACCGCCACCATGGTCAGCGCCTCACACTGTGTGGGGTTGACCTTGCCCGGCATGATCGAGGAGCCGGGCTCGTTCTCGGGGATGGTGATCTCTCCAAGGCCGCACCGCGGGCCGCTGGCCAGCCAGCGCACGTCATTGGCAATCTTGAAAAGATCGGCGGCCAGCGCCTTCAAGGCGGCGTGGGCGCGCACAAGGGGGGAAAGCGAGGTCAGGGCGGAAAACTTGTTCTCGGCTGAGGTAAAGGGGGTACCGAGCAGAGAGGTAAGCTCGGCCGCCACGGCATCGCCAAAGCCCGAGGGCGCGTTCAGGCCCGTGCCCACTGCCGTGCCGCCAATGGCCAGCGCGCGGCAGCCGCCGGTCGCCGTAAGGATCTCGGCAAGGTCGCGCTCCAAAGACGCACGCCAGCCGCTGATCTCCTGGGAAAAGGCAATGGGCGTGGCGTCCTCAAGGTGCGTGCGCCCCGATTTGACAACGCCGCGGTTCTCGTCCTCAAGGCGCAGGAGGGTTCCGATCAGCGCACGGAGCGGGGGCAAAAGGCGCCCCTCCACCTCAAGGACGGCAGAGAGGTGCATGGCCGTCGGAAAGGTGTCGTTTGAGGATTGCGACATGTTCACGTCATCGTTCGGGTGCAAAAGCCTCTCACCGAGAAGCTCATTGGCGCGCGCGGCGATGACCTCGTTGGCGTTCATATTGCTCTGTGTGCCGCTTCCCGTCTGAAACACCACCAGGGGGAAGTGGTCAAGGAGGGTGCCGTCCATGACCTCGCGCGCGGCGGCCTCAATGGCGGCGCACTTTTTGCTTGTCATGCGGCTTGGCACAAGGCGGGCGTTCACCCGCGCCGCCGCCAGCTTCAGGGCGCCAAAGGCGCGGATCACGGCGGCCGGCATACGGTATTCCCCGATCGTAAAGTTTTCAAGACTGCGCGCGGTCTGTGCGCCGTAATAACGGTCGCAGGGAACGCGCATCTCTCCCATGGAGTCATGCTCGATGCGGTAGTCCATAGGCCCCTCCTTCTTGCGGTTTCTTTTTCTCTATTGTAGCACAAAGGAACCGCCATTTCAATAGAAAACGGAAAAAGCGCACCGCGGACGGGTGCGCTTTTCCTCTTTTTTATTCGGTTCTCAAAGCGTTCACGGGATCCTTGCGCGCCGCGGCCGAGGCGGGCAGAAGTCCCGAGATCAGCGTCAGCCCCACGCTGAGCGCAATGAGCAGGATCGCCTGACCGAAGGGCAGGTAGGCCGTGATCGTGACGTCTGCCAGCACCTTGATGAGCAGGTTGACAAGGAGAGAGAGCGCCGCCGTCACCAGAACGCCGATGAGACCCGAGAGGAAGCCGATGATGAAGGTCTCGGCATTAAAGAGGTGGCGCACGTCGCGCTTGCGGCCGCCAAGCGAACGGATAACACCGATCTCCTTGATGCGCTCAACCACCGAAACGTAGGTGAGAATGCCGATCATCACGGTCGAGACCACAAGCGAGACCGAGGTGAAGGCGATGAGCGCCGTTGAAACCACGCTGATCATCGAGTCGATGAGCGCAATGACGAGCGAGAGCGTGTCGGTGTAGGTGACGTCCTTGCGGTCGTCGTAGGTGAGGGTCTTTTCCGCGCCGTCCACCGTCACCGTGATGTCGCCCTCCCGGTTCCAGGCGTCGAGCCACGCCGTCACAAGGTCCTTGCTGTCAAAATCGCGCGGGTAGATCGTAAAGGATGTGGGCGTTTCGGCCGCACCGAGGTCGGCAAGCGTCAGGGAAACGAGACCGTAGGGGTTCGAGAAGGCGAGGCCGTTGTCTGTGGCCGTGTCGCCGCCCGTGCTACCGCCGCCCGTAGCGCCGCCGCCAAGCCCGCCGCCCATCATCTGGGAGAGGTCAAGCGACTCAAAGAAGGAGCCGCCCACGTATCCCACGTCCGTGGCGGGCAGGCGGGTGCCCGGATCGGTGTAGGTGTACTCAAAGGAGGCACCAAGGCGCAGGGGAATGGCCTGCGCGCCGGGGAGGGGAGGTGTGTACACCGCCTCGCCCCCTGTCAGGGCATCGCTCCCTGCTTCACGGAGGGCCTCGGCGATCGCGGAACCGTAGTTCACGCTCCTTGCGTAATCGGCGAGGTCCTTGGTGTAATAAAGGCCCGAGGAGAGACAGCCAAAGGAGATGTCTTCCTTCGGACGGAGGATACCCACCACACGGAGCGAGAGGGCCCCGCCCTTGTCGTCCTCGGCAATGTCGCTCTCGTCATCGGCATAGTTGTAAACAAGACTTGACATGGGAGAGGAGGCGTACAGCGGGTTTTTCTTGTAGATCGCATCGTTCGGGTAGAAGGTCAGCTGCTTGCCGACAAGCTCGGTATAAGCGAACTGCGGACGGCGGAGCGCCTCGTCGTAGCGGTCGTCACCCGTGGCATCGTAAAGGAGGTTCAAAAACTCCTCCTCGGTGTAGAAGCCGAGCTTTGCGAGGGTAATGTCGGTAAGCTCGGTGTCCTTCGAGACCACCAGCATCACCTCGTTTTTCTCGGTGGCCAGCTTGCCCGAAAGCACGTCGTACTGCGAAAGGAGGTACTCGTCGTTGTCGGGCGCCTCGGCCATCAGCTGACCGAGAGATGTCGCGTAGGAGGCAAACTCACGGAACTCGGTCTTTTCGATCATGGCGGTGTATTTGGCCGTCAGCGCCGTGATAGAGGGGTGGTCCTTCGTGCCGTCAAGGAGGGTACGGGTCGTGTAGATCGAGTGCGAAAGGTCAATGCCCCAGTCGACCGTGATCGCCGCGCGGTAGTCCTCGGGCATCGAAAGGACGTAATTGGTGTATTCCGCTGTCAGATCGTTGTGGATCTGCAGGTCCTTCATCGATTCGGCGGTCTTGGCGAGGTACTCAATGAGCGAATTGACACGCACGTGGTCGGAAAGAAGCTCGGCCTTTTCCTCGGTGGACATCATGCCCGTAAGCGCCGAAAGGTCGTATGTGACCTTGGTCACGGTAATGGGGTTGCCCGACAGCATATCGTCCTGCATCGAGGCCACGTACCCGCGGATCCCGGCCGACATTGCGAGGACGAGAGCAATGCCGATGATGCCGATCGAGCCGGCAAAGCCGACGAGCGCCGTGCGGCGGCTTTTGGAGAGCAGGTTTCTCGCCGAGAGGCGGAAGGCGGTGAAAAAGGACATCTTGGCGCGCTCGCGGCGGAGCTTCTTTGCGCGGGCTACGGCGCGGTCATCGGCCCCGCCCGCCCGCATTTCGGCTTCGGCCCCCGCCCACGCCTCGGCCTCCTCGGCCTCGGCGGCTTGGCACTCGGCGATCTCGTCGGCCTCGGAGAAGGGGTTGGTGTCCTCCACCACAAGCCCGTCAAGCAGGCGCACGATGCGTGTGGAGTAGGCGTCGGCCAGCTCAGGGTTATGCGTGACCATAATGACAAGGCGCTCGCCCGAGATCTCGCGGATGAGATCCATGATCTGTCCGCTCGTCACGGTATCAAGGGCTCCTGTCGGCTCGTCAGCCAGAAGAATTTCGGGGTCGTTCACCAGCGCCCGTGCGATTGCCACGCGCTGGCACTGTCCGCCCGACAGCTGGTTGGGGCGCTTGTAGTACATCCCCGCAAGGCCCACACGGTCAAGGGCGCGCATCGCACGGCGCACGCGCTCCTCGCGGGAGACCCCCGCGATCGTCAGCGCCAGCTCCACGTTTCCGAGGATCGTCTGGTGGGGAATGAGGTTGTAGCTCTGGAAGATGAAGCCCACGCGGTGGTTGCGGTACACGTCCCAGTCGCGGTCCGAGAACTCGGCCGTCGAGCGGCCGCCGATCGTAAGGTCGCCGCCCGTGTAACGGTCAAGACCGCCGATGATGTTGAGGAGCGTAGTCTTGCCACAGCCCGAGGGACCGAGGATCGAGACAAACTCATTCTTACGGAAGGAGAGCGAAACGCCGCGTAGGGCCTTGACGGTCTCGGTGGCGGTCACGTAATCCTTGGTGATGTTGGTTAAGCGAAGCATAAAAACCCCTTTTCACATATTTTACTCTACTATTTTACTCTACCCACCGCCCCGAATGTGAAATAGATTTTTTATAAGTTGTAAATTATTTGAAAATTCAACACAAAAGGGCAAGCACGGTGTGCTTGCCCCATGTCTTACATCGGTGGGGGAAGGAGCGCGGCTTCTACTGTGGGCGCAAGCTCCATAACGGCGGTCTCGCTCTCGGGCAGGAGCATCGTGGCGCCCGCCTCTCCCACAAGGGTAAAGAGCCAGAACGCGAGGGCGCAAAGGCCGATCGCCGCCAAAACGGCCAACGCAACGCGGAAGGGGGAGACGGGGGCCTTGCCCGCCACACGTCCGGTCTCCCCGTTCACCATAAAGCGGTAGACCTTGCCACGGAAGCGGTAGGAGGAGATCCACACGGGGAGCAGAATGTGCTTAAAGGAGATCTTGTTGTAATTGTGGCGGTACTGCATCAGGCGGTAGGTGTCGTAGCCGAGCGAGGCCTCGATCGAGTGCTGCATGCGCCGCTCGACCTCAGGCTTCACGCGAGAGAAGCCCTCACCCAGCCCCAGCGTGTAGCGCTCGGCAAAGAAGCCCGCAAGGTACGCAGGGTCATACACGTTCAGATTTTTCAGGCTGAACGGCCCCAGCTTTTTGAGCATCCTCTCATCGACAGACCTTGAGGCGCAAAAGGGGGTATCGTCAAAATACTCGGTGCGGTCGCCCGCCACGGGGTACCAGTCCACCACCGTGCGCGTCCTTGTCTGCGTTTTGCCGTTCACACGGACGGTATAGACCACCGTGCGACGGCGGCCGCCCTGTCCCGAGAAGCCTGTGGTCATATCGGTGTCAAAGGTGAAGAAGGGGAGATACACGCCCTTCATATCGGGCGTGTGCCGTGCGCGGCGGAAGGCGCGCGGAGCGAAATAGCGGTTCTTCACCCACCCGGAGAACAGCGCGTTGGCGCGTTCCCCCGGGATTTTGTGCGGGATCATGGTCTCGGGGCGGAGGATCGGCAGGGCCTTCCTCGGCTCGGTCACGTAATGACTGCCGCAAAAGGCACAGGTGACGGTCATCACCTCGGCCTCGGCCACCGTCTCGGCGCCGCACGAGGGGCAGACCACCGTCACACTTCCCTCGGCGTCCCAATCGGGGGCGGCAGCCCGCTCGTCATGCTCGTTGTAAAGGTATTCGGGCGCCTCGATCCTCGGCGCCTTGATCTCCCTTTCGGCGCGGCAGTAGGAGCAGACCAGCCCTCCCGTTCCCGGGGAGTAGATCATGCGGTTGCCGCAGGAATGGCAGGGGAAGGCGTGTGTGCCTACGGCTGCCGACCCGTTCTTTTCGGTTTCGGTCATGGGTTCCTCCTCAAAAAAAGGGCGCGGCCGTTCTTTTCGGCCGCGCCAGCGCATAAAATTGGGGTAGGATCAGCGGCTGCCGATCTCGGCACGGCAATGCTTGCAGATCTTTTTTCCCTCGTATTCGACAAGGTCGTCACCGCCGCCGCAGAAGATGCAAAGCGGCAGGTACTTGGAAAGAACAATGCGGCCGTCATCCACAAAGATCTCAAAGGAGTCTCCGTCCTCAATGTCCATGCTGCGGCGCATCTCCATGGGAATGACCACACGGCCAAGCTCGTCGATCCTACGAACCATTCCTGTACTTTTCATTGTAATCTCCTTTCGGCCGAGGCCGTCAATTTTGAATTCAGCATCATATCTGACACTGCCATTCTACCACAGGGGCCGACAAAAGTCAATAGAAAATTCCAAATTTTTACTATTTGGGATAAAATTAGCCAAGACCGCCCCGAGAGGGAGCAAAGCGCAAACGCCCGGCCGCGGAAAGGAGGAGGTATGAGAAAGGAGGCCCTTTCCCGTCTCTTTCCCCTGTTGCCGCCGCCCGTCACGGCCGCCATCCGTGATATGGCCGCCTGCCGCGAGGGGCTTCTCGAAGCGCTTTCCGAGATCCGTCTGCGCGCCGACCGCGCCGTCTCCCTGACCGCGGGCGGGAGGAATTACCCTCTGCCCGTCACGCTGACGGAAAAGGAGCTGTCCGCCCTGCTTGTTACCCTTTGCCGCGGCTCGGTATACGCCTTCCGCGAGGAGCTGAGCGAGGGGTATCTCGACCTTGGCGGCGGCGTGCGCGTGGGTGTCGGCGGTCGGGCGTTGGTTGAGGGCGGCCGCATTGCGGGGGTGGTGGACGTCACCTCGCTCGTGATGCGGATCCCTACGGCCATGCACGGCGTGGGGGAGGAGGCCTACCGCCTCTTTTGCCGCGAGGGGGGCGGAATGCTCCTGTATTCGCCGCCCGGCGTCGGTAAGACGACGATGCTCCGCGACCTTTGCCGTCTCCTCTCCACGGGAGAGGGGGCGCGCCGTGTGGCCATTGTGGATACCCGCGGAGAGCTGAGTGTGGGATACGGGCGGGATGCCCTTGTCGATATCCTTGTGGGCTATCCAAGGGCCGTCGGCATTGAGATCGCTGTCCGCACCCTCTCGCCTGAGGTCGTGGCGGTGGATGAGATCGGTTCACGGCGTGAGGCCGAGGCGATCCTCGGCGTTGCCTCCTCGGGCGTGCCCCTTGTGGCCACCGCCCACGCCGCAACGCTTCGTGAGGCGGTTCGCCGTCCGGGGATCGCCTCGCTTGTCCGCGCGGGGATCTTCCGCACGGCCGTCGGCCTCTTTCGCCGTGAGGGAGGCGTCGGTATGTCGTCGGAAATCCTTGATATTGGAAAGTAATCTTTACGTTTTAATCATCTTAGGAGGAGACTATGCTCATTAAGCTTATCGGCGCCCTGACCGTCGTTCTTTCGGCTGCCTTTACCTCGTTTGGCCTTTGCCGCCTGTTTTCCGAACGCATCCGCCAGCTGGAGGGCTTTTTGAAGCTCCTCCGCCACACGCGCGAGGAGATCGCCTGCTTCCATACCCCAACGCCCGAGATCTTTGCCTCCTTTGAGAACGCGGCGCTCCGCGATGCGGGCTTTCTCGCGCCGCTCTGTGAGCGCGGCTTTTCCGCGGCGCTTTCGGCCGCGCGCGGGCGCCTGCTTCTCAGCGACGAGGAGCTGTCCCCCCTCGTTTCCTTTGCCGAGGCGCTGGGCGGCGGCTTTACGGAGGAGGAGACGGCGCGGTGCGACCTTGCCATTGCCGCCGTGGAACGCGCGCTTGGCGAGCGCCGCGAGGGCCTGCCGCGGCTTTTGAAGCTCTGCCGCACGCTCTTCCTTGGGGCGGGCCTTGCGCTTGTCATCGTTCTGATATAAAAAAGGGGGACGCCCTTGGCGCCCCGCGGAGGAAAAAGACCATGGACATTTCCCTGATACTCAAGGTCGTTGGCGTCGGCATGATCGTCACCGTCTCCTGCCAGATCCTCTCAAGGGCGGGGCGTGACGAGCAGTCGATGCTTGTGTCGCTTTCGGGCATCGTGCTGGTGCTCCTTCTCCTTATGGGGGAGATCGGCAAGCTTTACGACGCCATACGCGGCGTATTCGGCTTCTGATGCTCCGTGTCCTCGGCCTTGCGGTCCTCTCGGCCGTTCTTTTGTATCTTCTCCGCGACATGGGTGGGCGCTTACTCCCTCTCGGTGCGCTCGCAGGCGGCCTTTTGCTTCTTTCCTACGGCGTTTTTCGCTATGAGGAGATCCTATCGCTCCTTTCCTCGCTCGGCGAAGGTGGGGAGGTTGCGGCCTCGGCGCTCTCTCTGTCCCTCAGGGCGGTGGGGCTTGCCTCGGTCACAGAGATTACCGCCGGCATCTGCCGTGACCTTGGCGAGGGCGGGCTTGCCACCAAGGTCGAGTGGTGCGGTCGCGCCGAGATCCTTTTTGTGAGCCTGCCCACCCTGCGCTCGCTTCTTTCGCTGGCCTCGGGGTACCTCGCATGAAGGGCCGTCTTTTGGCCCTGGGGCTTTTTCTCCTTGTTCTTTGCCTTTGCCCGCTGTCGGCCTCGGCCAAGAGCCCCGAGGAGGAGCTGGACACTCTCTTCGGCTCGCTCCCCTCTGCCGTGCGTGACGCTCTGCCGACCGACCCCACGGATGCCGAGGCCCTCTCCGAGAGTGTCGGCGTACGCCACCTGCTTGAGGTGCTGCTTTCCTCGGTCACGGGCGCCGTGCCGAGCCTTCTCTCTACCCTCGCCACGCTTCTTGGCATCACCCTCTTTTTCGCTCTGCTCACGGTCATCAAGACAGGGCTTGGTGCCGGCACGGCGCGCGCGGCGGAGGCGGCCCTCGGCATGGCGCTGGTGCTGACCGCCTACGGTCGCTTTCTCGGCACCTTTGAGCGCGCCGCCGCCTATCTTGCCGACCTTGCCTCGCTCGCCTCGGCCGCCGCGCCCGTCATGGGCGCCCTCTACCTCGCGGGGGGCAACACCGCCGCCGCGCTTTCTGGCAGCGGCGCCATGGCGGCCCTCTCGCTCGTGCTCGAACGTCTCACGGGTGGGGCGCTTCTGCCGATCCTGCGCGTGATGCTCGGCTTTCTTCTCGTCTCGGCGATCGGGGAGGTGAGGACCGAGGGGCTTCTCACCACCCTGCGCGGCGTTTACGCCACCGCCCTCGGTCTTTTCACCACGCTGACCTCCGCCGCCCTCGCCCTCGGGAATTCTTTGGGCGCGGCCCGCGATACCCTCGGCCTGCGCTCGCTCCGCTTTGCCGTCGGGAGTATGATCCCCATGGTTGGGAGCGCCGTGTCGGGCGGGCTGTCCACACTCGCTGCGGGGCTCTCGCTTGTCCGTGCCACGGCGGGCATCGGTCTTGCGGCCGCCATTCTTCTCACCTTTCTGCCGATCCTTGCCGAGCTGTGCCTTTCGCGCCTTGTTCTTTCGCTTCTCTCGTCGCTTGCGGGGCTTGTCGGCGCTCCCACCGCCCACCGTCTCTTTCGCTCCTTCCGCACGCTCTTTGACATGGCGCTGGCGGCGGTGGCCTTTTCCTCAATGCTGTTCATCCTGATCGCCGCGATCTTTGCCCGTTGTGCGCCTGCCATGGCTTAAAGGATACCGAAATGCGTGATTATCTTTCCACCCTGCTTCTCGTGTCGGCGGTGACGGCCGTGCTCTCGGTCCTGCCGAGCGAGGGGCAGGTCAAAAAGGCGGCGGCCTTTGCCCTCTCGCTGGCGGTGCTCAGCGCCGTGGTCCTGCCCTTGCCCTCGCTCCTTTCGGGGGGCAAGGGGAGCCTTGACGGGCTCCTTGCCGAGCTGGAGGGCGAGGCGGCCGCGGGGAGCGACTGGCTGGAAAGCGAGACCCTCGCCGCCACGGCCGAGGGGATACGGCAGTATCTCTGCGAGGAGTACGGCCTTTCGCCCTCTGAGGTCACGGTGACGGCCGAGGGCGATCTTATCGACAATACCGTGATCCTTACGCGTGTAACGCTCTGGCTCACGGGGCGCGCGGCCACCGCCGATGTCCCCCGCATCGTCCGCGCGATGGAAAAGGAGACGGGGGCCGAGTGCTGTGTGGAGTATCCGAAGTGAAGACCGATAACGCCTTTTTCCGCTATCTCAAAAATATGAAGGGCAAAAGCACCGTCCTCGTCCTCGGCCTGCTTGGCATTGCCCTGCTTCTTCTCGGCGGCCTCTTTCCCTCGGACCGGGCCTCGGACACCGACGAGGACACCGAGGCCTACCGCGCCGCCCTCACCGCTGAGGTCACGTCGCTTTGCCGCCGCGTAAGCGGCGCCGGAGACTGCACCGTGCTTCTCACGCTGGAGTCGGGGGAGAGCCGCCTCTATGCCGAGGGAGCCTCGGGCGGGGTCCTCACCTCGGGGGGCGAGGGGGTTCTGATCGAGCGCCGTCCGCCCCGCGTGCTGGGTGTGGCGGTGGTCTGCCGCGGCGGCGCCGATCCTGCCGTGCGGGAGGAGATCACCGCGCTTCTCTCGGCCGCGCTCGGCGTCGGCGCGCATAAGGTGCGCGTCTCGCCCATGGGGTAAAAACCCACGCCCGTCGGCCGGAAAAAAGTGAAAAATCAAGGCATAGCGGCCGCGCGGCCGACATATATATGGTAACACAGAAAAAAGAATTTAGCTGGAGGTAAAGACATGGCAAAAATCAGTTTGAAGAGCAAGATCTTTTCAAGATCGGGGAAGCGCGGTCTCATCATTCTCTGCGCCGTGCTTCTCATCGGGGTGGCGGTCTATCTCAACTATCACTGGTTCTACGGTGATGCGGACGGCCCGACCTACGGTGACGGCAACATGGTGGACGGCGGCGCGGGAGACGGCGGCGATACCGTCAACGTCTCGACCTACTTCTCGGCCACGCAGCTGGCCCGCAAGGAGGCCCGTGACGAGGCGCTGGAGGTGCTTCAGGGTGTCGTTGAGAGCGAGGACGCCGTGGAGGCCACCAAGCAGGAGGCCATGGCCAAGATGAGCCGCATTGCCGAGGACATCCAGAACGAGGCCACCGTCGAGAGCCTTGTCAAGGCCAAGGGCTTTGAAAACTGCGTGGCGGTCATCAGCGGAGAAAAGATCAACGTCATCGTGTCCTCGCCCGAGGAGCTGGTGGCCTCACAGGTCGCTCAGATCAACGAGATCGTTTATGAGGCCACAGGAATCCTGCCCGTCAACGTGAAGATCATGCAAAAATGAAGAAAAAACGCGCTGCGGCGCGTTTTTTCTTTCCCTCGGTTGACTTTTCTCTCCCTTTGTGCTATAATACCATATCATTTTGTTATTAACTTTTACTTTATTATACGGAGGAAACCAACATGAAGCTGAAAGTCGGTATCGTCGGCGCCACGGGTATGGTGGGCCAGCGCTTTATCACTCTGCTTGCCGACCACCCCTATTTTGAGATCGCCGCCCTCATTGCCAGCGGCCGCAGCGCCGGAAAGACCTATGAGGAGGCGGTGGGCGACCGTTGGAAGCTTGAGGCCCCGATGCCCGAGTGTGTGAAGTCTATGGTCGTCATCGATTCCGAAAAGACCTCGGACATCGCCGATCTTGTGGACTTTGTGTTCTGCGCCGTCAATATGCCGAAGAGTGAGGTCGTGGCTCTTGAGGAGCGCCTCGCCCGTGCCGAGCTTCCCGTTGTTTCCAACAACTCGGCCAACCGCTGGACGCCCGACGTCCCGATGATCATTCCCGAGATCAACGACAGCCACCTTGATGTCATCGCCACCCAGAAGGCGCGCCTTGGTACCAAGGCCGGCTTTATCGCCGTCAAGCCCAATTGCTCGATCCAGAGCTACGTGCCCGCCCTCACGCCGCTTTTGAAGTATGAGCCCACGCGCATCGTCGCCACCACCTACCAGGCGATCAGCGGCGCGGGCAAGACCTTCCGCGAGTGGCCCGAGATGGTCGGCAATGTCATTCCCTACATCGGCGGTGAGGAGGAGAAGAGCGAGCAGGAGCCCCTTCGCATCTGGGGTAAGGTCGAGGGCGGCGTGATCGTTAAGGCCAAGGCGCCCGTCATCACCACCCAGTGCATCCGCGTTCCTGTCATTGACGGTCACATGGCCGCCGTGTTCGTGGAGTTTGCCAAAAAGCCCACGAAGGAACAGATCCTTGAGGATTGGCGCAGCTTCCGCGGCAAGCCCCAGGAGCTTGGTCTCCCCTCGGCCCCCGCGCAGTTCCTCACCTACTTTGAGGAGGATAACCGTCCGCAGACCGCCCTTGACCGCGATATTTACGGCGGCATGGGCGTGGCCCTCGGTCGCCTGCGCGAGGACTTTATGTTCGACTATAAGTTCATCGGCCTTTCGCACAACACCCTGCGCGGCGCCGCGGGCGGTGCGCTCCTGAATGCCGAGCTTCTGTACCGTCTTGGCTACATCAACGCGAAATAAAGAGTAGGCGATGGGCCGCATCATCGACTTCCACATTCACCCGTGGCTCCGCGCCGAGGACAACATCTGCGCTTACCCTGCCACCGTGGAGGCCCTCTCGCCTGCCGAGGCCGTGCGGCGTGACCTTACGCGCGTTGGCATCACGCAGTGCGCGGGCTCGCTCATCCGCACCGATCTCAAGGGGAGTGCGGATCCTGCCGCCCTTCTGCGCCGCGGGAATGACGAGATGCTGGCCCTGCGCGCCGAGCTTTCGGATTTCTACATCCCCGGCATGATGATCCACCCCGCCTTCGTGCGTGAGTCCTGTGAGGAGGTCGAGCGCATGCACGCCGCCGGCGTGCGCCTCATCGGGGAGCTTGTTCCCTATATGCACGGCTGGGGGCCGGACACCTACACCGAGGACGGCCTTGACGAGATCCTCGCCCTTGCCACCGAGTACGGCATGGTGCTTTCCTTCCATTCGATGAATATGCAGACCGCCTTCCTAATGGTGAAGCGCCACCCGAAAATGACCTTTGTGGCCGCCCACCCCGGCGAAAAGCCGAATTATATGGAGCACCTCGCCTTTATGAAGGAGGCCCCGAACTATTACCTTGACCTTTCGGGTACCGGCCTTTTGCGTTACGGGATGCTCGCCCACGGTGTCAGCGCCGTCGGTGCCGAGCGCTTCCTCTTTGGCAGCGATTACCCCATTTGCTCCCCCGGCATGAACCTTGGGGCGGTGGAGTATGAGCGCATCAGCGACCGTGACCGCGAGCTGATCCTCTCGGGCAACGCCATACGGCTTTTAGGACTGTAAGCAAAAAGGAGATGCTTTTGCATCTCCTTTTTGCTTGTTCCCTTAGAAAAAACCGCTTCTCACAAAAAAATAAAAAAAATCGTAAAAACCCTCTTGACAAACGAAAGGCGGGGTGATATAATGGTTAAGCCGTCGGAAAGACGGACGGTTTGGGAGCATGGGAGCATAGCTCAGTTGGGAGAGCATTTGCCTTACAAGCAAAGGGTCATAGGTTCGAGCCCTATTGTTCCCACCAGTATGTTAGGGACGTTGGCAACGTCCTTGCGAATATGGCCTGGTAGCTCAGTTGGTTAGAGCGCTGCCCTGTCACGGCAGAGGTCGTGGGTTCGAGCCCCATCCGGGTCGCCAATTCGCCTCTGTAGCTCAGTTGGTAGAGCAGAGGACTGAAAATCCTCGTGTCGTTGGTTCGATTCCGACCGGAGGCACCAGCGACCTTGGTCGCTATGCGGATTTAGCTCATTTGGTAGAGCGCCACCTTGCCAAGGTGGAGGTGGCGGGTTCGAGCCCCGTAATCCGCTCCAGAAAACAAGCAACCCTCGGGTTGCTTGTTTTTTTCTTCACTGCGAAAGTCATGGCTCTCCACGCGCCGCAGGCGTGCCTCTGGGGCCTTGCCACCGAGCCTAAAAAGTGGCGGTTTCCCCGCGGAACCCGCCACTTTTTATTCTGCCTCGCTCCTTGCCGCCTTCGCCTCTCTCAGCGCCGAGACGATCGCTTCGGCAAATTTTGCGTACCCCTCGGGTGTGTAATGCACCCCGTCGTGGGCGCGGAGATGTGCATATTCGGCCGATACCGCGTAAAGGTCAATGACGGGAAGCGAGTAGCGCTCGGCAATCGCCGCGACCGCCGCGTTCCTCGCCCTCACGCGCGCCTCGCGCTCGGTATTCGCGACGCTCGTGGTGAGAATGAGGTAGAGGGGCGCCTCGGGGAACTCGGAAAGCAGAAAGCGCACCGCCCTCTCGTAGGCGGCGGGGTACTCGGTCGCATCGTCCAGGTGCCAGCCGTGCAGACCGTTATTGAAGATGACGGCGCAGCGGGCTTCCTGCTGACGGGCAAAGAGACGGACGCTCTCAAAAAAATAGGGATTGTCAAGCGCCTTGCTTGTACCAAAGCCGTCAAACAGAAGCGCCCCGTCCGCAGCCCTTGTGGCCGCCTCACGCGTTTTGCAGGAGATCGAGTCGCCGATGTAGAGAACACGCTCCGCCACGCGGTTGCCCGTCTGCTCCCACCACACGCTGTCCCATTCGTAGGTTTCGAGGCGCGTGCCGTTGGTTTCTCTTTCGTAGGTGAAGTGGCTCATATCCTTCCTCCCGGCTTTTTTCTTCATTTTACCACAATTCACCGAGAAAAGACAAGGGTAAAAGTAAAAAGGACAGAGAAATTTTCTCTGTCCTTTTTGAAATGCCTGTCGGGCGGGCGCGCCTTACGGCCGCAGGCCCATGCCGCCCTCCAGGGTGACGGTCTCGCCGTTCATGTACTTGAAGTCGGGGGAGGCCAGCTGCACGCACACACGGCCGATCTCGGTCTCGGGATCGCCAAAGTGGCCCGCAGGCGGCATCTTGACGTTGGCACGGAAGGCATCGGGATACGCCTTCTGGAAGCCCTCCAGCTGGGCCGTCCAGGCGAGGGGGCAGACCACGTTCGTGTTGATGCCGTCCTTGGCCCATTCGGTGGCGGCCACGCGGGAAAGACCGCGGATGCCCTCCTTGGCGGCGGCGTAGGCGCACTGGCCGTAATTGCCGAAAAGGCCCGCGCCCGAGGCAAAGTTGATGATGCTGCCCGCCGTCTCCTTCAGGTAGGGGTAGGCGGCCTGCATGTAATAGAAGGTGGCGTAAAGGCCGGAGTAAATGGCCAGGTCAAACTGCTCGGTGGTGTGGTCCTGGATCGTCACGCCGGAGGCCGAGGCCTGCGCGTTGTTGATCAAAACGTCAATGCGGCCAAACTCGCGCGCCGCCGCTTCCACCACGGCCTTGGCCGTTTCGGCATTGTCGGCTCCTGCCGCAATATCGGCCGAGAAGATGAGCACGCGGATGCCGTAAAGGCGCTCCAGCTCCTCCTTGGCCTTTTCAAGCTTTGCCATGTTTCTCCCCGTGATCACGAGGTTGGCGCCCTCCTTAGCGTAGGCCGTGGCAATGCCGTAGCCGATCGAGCCGCATCTCCCGTCCGAGAGTGTGGCAAAGCCCGCCCCCGTGATGATCGCGGTTTTTCCCTGTAAAAATCCCATAAAAGAACTCCTTTTTATTGATGATGCTATTATAACACAAAGGATACAGGGGTGTCAATCGGTTTTGATGTGAAGGGAATGAAAAACCGTCGCATGGTCGCGGCGCCCCGCAATCATAGATTGCTCCTTCCGCTCGGCTACCCTCCCCGCGGATATGGTCGAAATGCGCGCTCGTTATCACTCGCTTCATTTCTCCCTATCCTTGGGGTATCGCTGCGCCAAAACGCGCCCACCGGGCTGTTTTGGCTTGCTTACCCGGAATTGCCCCGGTGCGCTATGCGCGCCGCGGCACTCCGCAAGGGTGGCTCAAAAACGAAAAGCACCCCGAATGGGGTGCTTCGTTTTTCGGTTGGGGTGTCGGAAAAGATGCCGTTTATTTAAGTTATTTCTTGCTTTTATTTGCATTCCTTTTCGCTATACGTTCTTCCCAAAAATCCGCTTGGGTAATATATATTTCGTACAGTTGGTCATAAGACGGAAGGAATCTATAACGACTACTGCCGTATCTTGAAGGTATGGGCGGCTGCACAACGCCAAGATAAATGCCCAAAAGCGAAACCACAACCCAGTTGGGGAAATAAAATAAAATGATAAGAGCTATAAAAAATGATGAATAGTAAAATCCAAGCACTATATACGAGAGCGTTTTTTTCGGCAAAAGTTTACTCCAAAAACGATATCTTACGTCATAAATATCAAATATCGGTGTACGAACAATTCCTAACACAACCCAAATAATCACTAACACAATTATATGAGGGGTTGTTGCACCCGGGGCATTTCTCAGCAAAACTACATAAAAAGGACACAACAGGAGTATTGTTGCCATAAGCAAAACGGGAGGAACAAGAGCGCTTGCGCCTGTGATTTTCACAGCGAAGTCTTTTTGATATCTTTTTATGCTTGATATGATGTATAAGGGGGCTTTTGACAAAACGACATGCTTTCCACCGTGTGTGTAAATAATTACTCTCCAGGGTTTTCCCGAATCACTTTTATATCTCGGTTTTGAATCTATTACATATTCGATCTTTTCAATCGAATCCCAACAAAGCTTTCCTTTATTGGCGTAATATATTCCTTCCTCGTCCAAAACGCAAATAATTTTGCCAAAGAAGTGTTTATTCAACGAGCGCAGAACAAGAAATGGCACAGAGAAAAAGAAACAAACCAAAACAGAAGTCCAAAAAGTAGAGGGAGAGCCATAAGTATCAAGTTTTCCGATACACCACGAAATCGCAAAAATCCCGTATGGAATTGCAAACATCATGGAATACAAAATAATCAAAGGAATATTAAAACCTTGTCGGCGTATCTTTTTTCCTTGAATACACTTTAAGTTGTTTTCTCGCAATGTACCACCACCTTTCTTGGCATTATTATATCACATTTTTCGCAATTTTCCAATATTCTCCTTGTAATATTTCAAAAGGCGTTCATTCGTGCCGTCGAGTTCGTCGATGTTGTTTTGAATAATAAAGAGTGACTTTTGAATAACTCTTTGCACTTTCCAATCAAAATCATCTTTTGGTGGATTATTTTTATAATCGCATAGCGAAGGACGAGTGCGGCGGTTACTCGATAATAGTGTTTAAGTTCGTATTGCATATAAAAACTCCTTTCGGTTTGTGGTAAACACCATTATACCGAAAGGAAGCCGAAAGTCCAGATAAATATTTGAAAATTATTTGTTATCAATTTTCTTTTCAATCGCAATACACGACGAGGTGAGCATTCTCTGAATCCTGCCGCAGAGGTTGCGGTAGGTTTTGAATGTTTGCTCGTCAATCACCTTTGTATTATAAAGCAATTTGAGCCAACTCTCCGTTTCGGCGCACTCTTTTCTTGCAATCTTGAATTTTGATAGCATATCGGCAAGACTTTGGGGATACTGCGCCTCGGTGATGTTAGCGAATACGCTCGACGAGGACTTGCGGAGTTGGAAAACGGTGTTGGCGTTGCCACTGATAGATTTGCAAAGCAATTCGCACTTTGTCGCCAATTCTTCGGAATACTCGAGCAATAAATTTTTAGCCATGTCGTTCTCCTTTCGCATCCTAATCAGCCTGAAGGGCTGCATGAAATCCGCCGTAGGCGGTATGTCCTCAGCCCGTAAGGGCTGTATGGAATCAACACGAAGTGTTGTATGTTATCAAGCCGACGAGCCATACACGCCCCAGCGTGATGCCATGCGCGACTTTGTCGCAATTACATACAACGCGCAAGCGCGTTGATGACATACCAAGCCTTCTTCGTCGGCTTGGATAAAAAATTAAGCAACCCAATCGGGTTGCTTAATTTTTTGGAGGCGCCACCCGGAATTGAACCGGGGATAGAGGTGTTGCAGACCTTTGCCTTACCGCTTGGCCATGGCGCCGTATTTTTAAGTCTATGCTATTATAACACCCCTTTTTCGGTTTGTCAAGGGGCTTTGCTTCATTTCTCGCATTTTCTTTCCTATCTGTAGGATATGCGCGATAGGATAAGTGGTGTTTCCTGTCATAGGTTTTTTGCCGATGTTCCCCAAAAAGCCCCTCTTGAAATTTTTAGTCAACTATGTTATACTATACGTATCCCCATAAGGGAGGACTTTATGAAAGCTATCAAGCGCAACCGATTTGTATATTTTTTTGCGCGTCTCATTTCCGGGATCGCAGCAATCTTTTTCTTTAAGCGCACCGTGCTCCGCAACGAGATCAAGGGGAAAAAAGGCCCCTTTGTCGTCATCGCCAATCACCAGTCGGCCCTCGATTTTGTCACCCTCATCGGCGCCACCCGCGCCCCCATGACCTGCGTCATCAGCCGTTCCTTCTATAACACGCTCCCCATTAAGGGCATCATCTCCCGCATGGGCGTGATCCCCAAGCAGCAATTCCAAACGCACATTGACGATATTCGCCGTATGCGCGCCGTCATTGCCGAGGGCGGGATCCTCGTCATTTATCCCGCGGGCCTTATGACCGAGGACGGCCTTTCCACCCCAATTCCCGATGCCACATATCGCTTTTTGCAATGGCTGGGCACCGACATCTACGTGGCGCGCGCCAGCGGTACCTACTTTGTTCTCCCCAAGTGGGGCAAGGGGCTTCGCCCCGGGCGCACCTATATGGACATTTATAGGCTCTTCTCGAAAGAGGAGCTTGCCGATATGCCCATAGCAAGCATCCGTGAGCTGACCGATGAGGCCATGCAGTTCGATGCGTATGAGGAGCAGGAGCGCCTGCTTATTAAGTACCGTCGCGGCAATGTCATCGAGGGGCTGGAAAACGTTCTGTACGTCTGCCCCCATTGCCACCGGGAGTTCACCATGCGTGTGCGCGATAAGAGCGTCATCTATTGCACCGAGTGCGGCTATGCCGAGCGGTGTGATGAGTACGGCTTTTTGCACCTTGAGAGCGAGGTCGGCGAGGAGATCCGCCACGTGTCCACCTGGAGCCGCGGTATCTACGAGGCCCTCCGTGCCAAAATGGAGCGCGGCATTGAGGACGTTATCGCCACCGGTGTGCGCGTCCAGATGATCGACGGGGAAAAGAACCGGTTCGTCGACGTTGGCGAGGGCGAGATCACCCTCTCGCGTTACGGCTTCCGCTTTGTCGGCACGATCAAGGGGGAGGCCAAGGACCGCGTCATCGGCATCACCAACTTCGCCTCGCTCCCCTTTAAGCCGGGACGCTACTTTGAGATCCAGCACGACGACGATATCTACCGCTGCTATCCCGAGGACGGCCGCATGACCATGAAGATCATCAACATCGTCAAGATCTTCTACGAGCAATCGCTATTTACGATGCACGAAATCAGGGGCGAGTAAAAAAGGAGCCATTGGCTCCTTTTTGTTTGCGTCGGGATTTTCCGCGCAAGAAAACGCCGCAAGGCGTTTTTTCTTTATCCCTATAAAAAAGCGAGCCACCCGTGGGTGGCTCGCTCCCTCTTTATTCGGCGTCAGGAGAGAGGCCCTGCTCCTCAAAAAAGGAGGAGAGGAACAGGATCCTGCGGCGGCGGTCGGCCGTCAGATAGCGGATCTCGCCGCACCCGGCGGCGTACCCGGCAAAGGCGGCCATGGTCACACCAAAGAGGCCGGCAAGGATCCTCACCGCCGTGGCGGCATCCGGCGCGGCCCCGGGCAGAAAGTTGACCGAGGAAAAGAGGATCGCCGTGCCGAGGATCAAAAACGGGCGGAAAAGAGCGCTCCGCGCCCCATACGAGAGGTGACGGCGGCCCACGTCGTTCACCTCGCCCTGCCCCTCACCGCACAGGATCCGCGCAGGCGATATGGGCACCGCCCGTAAGCGCGCGGCACGCCGCCTTGCGCGCCGTCTTTGTCGCTCGGACAGCGCCTCGGCCGAGGCGAGAGACATGAGGGCCTCGCGCCGCCGTTCGGCCTCGGCCTCGGCGGCTCTGTGGCAAAAATCGAAGAACGAGGCCAGGTGTCCGTGCCGTACCGCCTCGGAGAGCGCCGTGAGGCGCTCCCCCGACCGACGGTAATCGGCCTCGCTGGCCGCGGCCGACCGCTTTCCCTCGGGCAGGAACAAAAGATACGCAAGGTACGAGGACAGCCCCGTGTACGCCGTCCGCATAAAGAACTCGGGCGAAAAGGGGTTGACGATCTCAAGGAGAACGAGGGGGATCGCTGCCGTCAGAAGCAGGCAAAAGACCAAAAGGATCCCACCCGTATGCTCGGCCAGCGTGCGCCGCGCGGCCCCCGCGGCGCGGTCTCCCCCCTCGGCTGCCAGTGTGAAAAGGTCACGGCTCATGCGCTCTCACCTCTTGTTGACAGGCGAAAGAAGATCGCCCCGATGAAGGAGGAGACCGTAGCCACAAGGGCAATGTCGGCCACCGCCGTGAGGATGTGCCCAAGCCACTCGCAAAGGATAAAGAGCACGCCCCATACCGTAAAGGCCGAGGGCGAGGCAAGGAAGCGCTTGAGCAGCAAGACAAGTCCGCGCCGCAGGGGAATGGCCGCCACCACAAGGAGAAGAAGCGCAAGCCCCGAAATGACGGGAGCGCCCCCCTCACGCGCCCAAAGAGGGAAGCGTTCCAGGATCGCGGCCACGGGCGGCACGAGGCAAAACAGGTAGCCGAGGGCGCGGAGAAGAACGCGCTTAGTCATCGCGCGACACCGTCAGAGCGCGCAGGGCCGCCGCATGCGCCTCGCCAATGCGGTCCTTCTGGTATTGCGGCAGATTGGCCGACAAAAGGAGCGTGTACAGAAGTTCGGCCTGCTCGGTGAGAATGCGCCGCACGTCGGCGCTCTCTCCTTCACCGGCCGTCACTCTCTCGGCCACCGTCTCAGCGCGCTCGGCAGTCACCTTGGCCGTGGCAAGAAGCTCCTCGGCACGCGCAAGCAGGAGAGAGAGCTCACGCTTCTCCTCGGCGTGGCCCGCCTCCACCAGCTCGCACGCCTCGCGGCTTTTGCCGAGAAGCCCCGCAAGGGCATCGAAAAGCCCGGGAACCAGCTTTTTACGGAAGATAAGGCCAAAGGCAAGCGTCAGCGCAAAGGTCGCGCCCGAAATCAGCTCGGCCGAGTTCTCGCGGAAAAAGTCGGCCACAGCCGCCGAGAGGGGAGCGGTCTCCCCCTCGCCTGCCGTGGGGGGCACCTCGCTTACGGGGGGCTCGGTTACAGGCGCCTCGGTTACAGGCGCCTCGGTCAGGGGTGCTGTGCTCTCGGCCTCCGCCGCTGCGGCAGAGAGGGGCGAGCCCGCAAGGAGCATAAGCACAAGGCACAAAAGGCATGCCGCCCAAAGCGGGCGGACTTTCAGTTCAGCTTTCATACAAACCTCCAAAGGTAATGGGTGCGCCGTGGCACTCCTCTCTGAGGCGGGCGAGAGCCTCCTCGGCCATGGCCAGCCGCTTTTCAAGGCCGGTCACTCTGGCAGAGAGCGCCAGAAGCAGGCGGCTTTCGCAGTCGGAAAGCGGGGCCAGCGTCTCCTCCCCCTCGCCTTCAAGAATGGCCAGGGCGTCGCAATGGTAGCGGCGGCCGTCCGCCGTGTACACCGTAACGCCAAACTCCGCGGGCAGGTGGGCGCGCGGTACGCGCACCGTCCCCTCCGTCACGGGATAAAAACGTCCGTCAATGCACAAACGGGCCGCCTCTCCGCCGATAAATGTAAACAAAACCTTGCCGTCGGCGGCAATCGGCTCACGGTCAAAGCAGAGGCCAAAGCCTGCCTCGGTCAGATGATAGGTCATAAGCTCTCCTCCCCCGCCTCCTTGGCACGCGCCTTGCACTCCTCGGCAAACGCCGAGTATTCGGCAAAGGCCTCGGGCGCCGTGTCACGGCGGCGCAGGAGGGAAAGCTCCTCGGAAAGGGTATAGCGCTCACGCACCAGGGCGTTGACGCGCTCCCCGTAGCGCTGTGCCGCGGTTCCGTTGGCCGCGGACAGCCTGTCTTTCAGTCGCTTCATAACGTCTCCTTACAGCTTAGTCTCAAAAATAACGTGCGAGAGGACAGCGTCCTTGCCCGCGTTTTCAAAAACGATCGAGCCGCCCGCCTCTACGGGGATCACGCCTCCCTCAAGGAAGTCGGTGACCTTGGCGGATTTTATGGAGGCGTGGGGCGTCCCCTGCTCGTCCACCGCACCGTAAAAGCACGCGGTCTCGCAATCGTAGTGATTTTCCACGCGCCCATAGCCGTTGAATAAGGTAAGATTTAAGGGGGCGGCATACCTCGTTGGCGCGCGGTAGGGCACGGGCGGCTTGGCGTTCCCTCGGCAAACGAAGGGCTGGACGCGCACATTCTCAAGGCGTGTCCCTTCTCTGACGTAAAGGTAGAGGAAGTAATGCCCGAAGTAGGGGTCGCTCTTTTTGACAGTAAAGGTGCCCTTGATCCGCGTGCTTTCATCGGTCTTGAGCATCATCTCCACGCCCTCGGCGGGGTTGCCGTCCACCGTGACCTCGCCCTCGGGAAGCGCCAGGTGGTGGGCTTCGGTGTAGAGGGGATACGAGACGTTCTTTTCCGCGACGCCCGAGACCGTCATGCTTCCATCGGAATTCTGGGTGAAGGTCACGCCCAGCTTGGTGACGACCTTGCCGGGAGGATAGGGGTAGGGAATGAGGTTGCGGCCCTTCACCCCGACCGCGGTCGTCTTAACGGGCGAGCTGTCCTCGGGGGCGTAATAGTCGCTGCCGGTACCGCGCGTGAGCGAAAACCGGCGAAAGCGCACACTTTCGCCCACGGGCAAGGAGCTTCCCGTGTAGGAAAGCATCAGAAGCCCCGCATCGGTGTAGCTGCCCGTGGGAGAGATGCAGGTG
>JAZRAU010000015.1:0-16285 GCA_045634705.1 Eubacteriales bacterium
CATAGGTTCACCTCCAAAACGGGGGGTGGGGGTGTCTTACAGGGCAAAGTCCACCGCGGCGCGGCTCTCACGTAAGGGGCGCATAAAGGCGCCGATCGCCACGTGGTCGGGGTGGCGGAGATAGGCAGCGAGCGTCTCAAAGCTCTCAAAATCCGAGATGAGCAAAAGGTCGCAGTTGGCGTCGGCCGCCTCGGGCGCACCGATATGCACCTCGGAGTGCAGGATCTCGGGAATTTTTGCGGGCAGGGCGCGGAGACGCTCTGCCGTCATGGCCACGTTCTCGGCCTTTGTCCGTCCGTCCGCCTCGGGAAGGAACTTGAACATTACAACGTGTCGGATCATATCGTCTCTCCTTATTTTGGGTGGAATAGCTTCTTGGTCTGATACCGCGGCTCACAGGTCACGTTCAAACCGAGCTTATGCAACGTTTTGTTGTCAATTTGCGCGAGCATCACCGAGGAGTGCAGCTCACAGCCGCGGAGCTTTGACAGCTGGCGCATCGCGCGCTCGGCCGTCGGTGAGGAGAAGGCACAGATCGAGAGCGCCACAAGGACCTCGTCGGTATGCAGGCGGGGGTTGTGGTTGCCGAGGTGATTGACCTTCAGGTCCTGCAGGGGCTCAATGATCTCGGGCGGGATCAAAAGGGTCTTGTCGGCAATGCGTCCAAGCGCCTTCAGAGCGTTGAGGAGAAGCGCGGCCGCGGCACCGAGCAGGGGAGAGGTCTTGCCCGTGATGATGCGCCCGTCGGGCAGCTCCATGGCCGCCGCAGGGGCCCCCGTCTCCTCGGCACGCTCAAGCGCCGCGGCGATCACAGGGCGTTCGGCCACGGTGATGCCCGCGTGGTTCATAAGCAGCTCCAGCTTCAGGACGGTGGAATCGTCCACCGTGCCCTCGCGCTGACCGCAGAGTGCGGCATAATAGCGGCGGATGATCTCCTGGCGTGCCGCCGATGTGACCGCCTCATCGTCAATGATGCAGTTGCCTACCATATTGACGCCCATGTCGGTCGGGGATTTGTAGGGCGAGGCGCCGTAGATCTTGTGGAAGGTCGCTTGCAGCACGGGGAAGATCTCCACGTCACGGTTGTAGTTGACGGTGGTTGTGCCGTAGGCCTCAAGGTGGAAGGGGTCGATCATGTTGACGTCGTTGAGGTCGGCGGTGGCGGCCTCGTACGCCACATTGACGGCGTGGCGAATGGGCAGGTTCCAGATCGGGAAGGTCTCAAACTTGGCGTAGCCCGATTTGATGCCGCGCTTGTTCTCGTGATAGAGCTGAGAGAGGCAAACGGCCATTTTTCCGCTGCCGGGGCCGGGGGCCGTCACCACCACAAGGCGGCGCTCGGTCTCAATGTAGTCGTTCTTACCGTAGCCCTCGTCGCTCACGATCTTCTCAACGTTCGAGGGGTATCCCTCGATGGGGTAATGGCGGTAAACGCGCAGACCAAGGCCCTCAAGCTTCTTCTCAAAGGCCGCAGCGGCCGACTGCCCCGCATAGCGTGTCAGCACCACACTGCCAACGTAGAGCCCCACGCCGCGGAAAAGGTCGATGAGGCGCAAAACGTCAAGATCGTAGGTGATGCCCAGGTCGCCGCGCATCTTGTTCTTCTCGATGTCGGCGCTGTTGATGACGATCACGATCTCGGCCTCCTTCTTCAGCTGAAGGAGCATCTGCAGCTTACTGTCGGGCTTGAAGCCGGGCAAAACGCGCGAGGCATGGTAGTCGTCAAAGAGCTTCCCACCGAATTCGAGATAGAGTTTCCCACCGAATTGGTCGATCCTTTGGCGGATGCTCTCGGATTGCGTTTTGAGATAAAGATCGTTGTCAAAGCCGATTTTGTTCATGGCACACCTCGTTTCCCTCGCCGCGCGCGGCGCGCGGGGATATAGTCATAACTAACAAAAACAAGTATAGCAGAAGCGGCAGGAAAAAACAAGGGCAAATCCGAATTTTCATGTCGCTTTTTGCAAAAGCGCAAAAAAAGCCGCCCCAAAGGGGCGGCTGAAAGTGGCGGTAGAGACAAGGGGCGGGATCCCTTGCCGGCGGTCGCTTCGGGAGCCTCTGTCCGTCAAATGCCTGTGATATCGCGTGATTCCAGCGCCGCAAGTCCTGCACGGAAGGCCTGTGAGACCGCCACGCTCTCCTCAAGGTTTTGCGAGTTGATCCTCGGCAGGAGCGTGCGGTACAGCTCGCCGCGCACCGTCATATCGCGTTCCAGGTACTCGGCATTGAGCGTCGGACGCGTGCGGTCGATAAAGTCAAGCGAATAGAGAGAAAAGCTGAGCGCCTCCTCGGGCGAGGGTGAGAGCATCACCGTCGGCTCAAGGCGCCCCTCAAGGAACACGCGCAGAGAGGTCTCCTCCCCGAAGCCGCGCTCCTCGACCAAGGGACGCAGGATCGCCAGAACCTCGCTCATATCGCGAGCGCCCGTGACGTCCAGTGTCACCGTCTCGTAGCGGTGGTGGTACAGCGGAACAAAGCGGGTGGAGAGCGTACCGTCCTCTCCCACATCAATGCGGACAACGCCACCCTCGCCGCACTCCTCAAAGCTGTGTCCCTCCAAAAAGCCCGCGTGGCAGTAAAGCGTTTTCCCCGCGCGGCGCACGGGGGTGGCGGGGCCGTGGGAAAAGGCGGCGTAATCGGCGCCGAAGGCAGAAAGATCCTCGGGCGAGATGTGCGCGGAAAAGGGGCGGCTCGTGATCGAGCAGCAGCCCGAAAGGAGATTGAGGACGTCACCGTCCTCGGCTGTGGCTCCCGCAAGGGGGGCAAAGCTCGAGCGCTGGCCGTGGATCGCCCAGCCGTAAACGCGCACTCCAAGGTCGGGAAGCTCCCATCGGTCCAGCGTCTCGTTCTCAAAGATCCGTACGTTCTTCGGCAGACGGCCCGAAATGTAGAGAGAATCCGGGTCGTAGGGATCCAGGTCTCCGGGGGAGATCACAAAGGTGCAGTCCTTGCACGATGTCAGCATATCGATGAGGTGGCGGGCGTCGTCGCTTGTCAGGTAGCGGCTGCAAAGATTGCCCGAGAAGAGCACAAGGTCGATGCGCTCCTTCTCAATGTAGTCAAAAAGACCGTCAAACACCTCGGGAAAACGGCGGTAGCGCTCCAGGCACTTTTCGGGCGCAAGACCGAGGTACGGTGCGCCGAGCACCACGCTTCCCACGTGCAAAATGCGTAAGGGCTTCATCGGCGGCAGGCTCCTTTCTTGGAAAATAAGAACAGATCAAGTCTATTGTATCACAGTTTTTGGAAAGGTGCAACACCCAACAGAAAAAAAGCCGCGCCCCGTCTCTTGATTTGTCGCATTTTCTGTGCTACAATGAAAGAAGAAATCAAAAAGGAGGTGGCAGGATGCTTGCCCTTGCCGTTCGGCACACCAATAAGCTCATTCGGCGCACTGTCGCCGCCGAGGGGATCCGCCTCGGGCGCTTTTTCACTCCGTTCTCGGCCGCGGCCGAGTTGGCCAACGGGCTCCCCCTACCCGAAAAGGAGGAGGTTCGCCTTTTGGATGCGGGCGCCGGTACGGGTATCCTTTCCGCCGCCGCTGTGGACGCCCTCTGCCGTGCGGGCCATGTGCGCCGCATTCTTCTTGATGCGTATGAGACCGACGAGCGTCTTTTGCCCACCCTTGCCGATATCCTTGAGCGTGTGCGCCGCCGCGCAAAGCATGACTATAACGTGCGCCTTGTTGTGAGGATCCACAGCGAGGACTTCCTTGCCGCGGCCCGCGGCCTTGCCGAGCCGAGCGCGGACGGGGAGCGCTATGACCTTGCCGTGGTCTCTCCCCCCACGGGGATGCCGGAGGCGGGGACCCCTGCCGCGGCCTTTTGCCTTCGCGTTTTGCCCCGTATGACCGATCTTGCCTTCCTCTTTGCCGAGGCGGCGGCCGCCACACTTGCCGAGGGCGGCGTTATGGCGGCGATCCTCCCGCTCTCCTTTGCCGACAGCGTGGGCGCCGCCCCTCTCCGCGAGCGTCTCTTTGCCCGCGCGCCCCTCGTTCTTCTTACCCTTGACGTGGGGCGCCGCGGCAACCGCCCCGATAAGACTATGCTGGCCTACTTCCGCTACGGCGAGGAGCCGAGCGCGCTCCGTGTCCGTGTCAAGCGCGCGGGCGGTATCGAGGAATTGCCGCCGATCCCCTACCCTGTGGCGGTATTTTCTTCGGAATATAAAGTTTTGTTGGCAAAAACCAAGGAGGACGTGGCCCTCGTCCGTGCGATGAACTCCTTTCCCTACCGCCTCTCCGACTTTGGCCTTACCGTCAAGACCGGCCTTACGATCGAGTCGCGCTATCGCGACTGCCTGCGTCCCGACCGCCGGGACGGCGCGGTGCCGCTTTTGCACCCCGCAGGGCTCCTCCGGGGACAAATGCGCTTTCCCACCCCCGGTCGGGTGGCTCCCTACCTCGTTCCTAAGATCCCCTCGCTCCGTGAGCCCAACCGCACCATGGTGCTTGTCAAGCGCGCCCCCACGAAGCGTGACGGACGGCATCTTGTGACAGGTGTGTATCTCTCGGGTCAGCTGCCGTACGATGCCATGATCTCGACCGACAATAAGCTGAACGTCATCAAGGCGGTGGAGGGGGAAATGGAGGCCGCGCTGGCCATTGGGCTTTCGGCCCTCCTCTCCTCGCACTACTATGAGCGCTACTGCTCTCTGACGGGAGCGCTCGCGCACGTGAATGCCGCCGCCCTTCTCGCTCTCCCCCTGCCCGAGCGGGCCATTCTCGTCTCGATCGGTCAGCGCCTCTCGGCTGCCAGAAACTACTCTCTCCGTGCCGCCGATGCCGTTTCTCGCGCGGCGCTTTCCTCCTGTTTTTTGCTTGAGTAAAGTTTTTTCCTAAAAATGAGGGAAAGCCCTTGCTTTTTTTCTCGGGATATGCTATACTAAAATGCAATTGACGAAAATTCGGCCGCTTTTTGGCCGATTGTATTAGAAAGGAAGTTACGTTTTATGCAGGTCTTAACCTATATTCTGATCGCACTTCTGATCGCCACCGGCCTCTTTCTTGTGGTGGCTGTGCTCCTGCAGCAGGGTAAGTCCAAGGGCGGCCTCTCGGGCACCATCGTCGGCGGAACCGAAACCTTTTACGGTAAGGAAAAGGGCGTCCAGCGTGACAGATTTCTCTCGCGTATGACGACGGTCGCGGCGATCGTGTTCGTTGTCCTCGTTTTGGCAGTGTATTTCATCCAGCCTGACTTCAGTTATGACTCCGGCAACGATTCGCCGGTCATGATGCTGGTGAAAAGCCTCGGCCTTTAAGAAACAGGGAGCGCTTATCGCTCCCTTTTTTCTTTCTTTCGGTAAAGTATAAGCGTAAATCTATTTGAAACAATAAGAAGGAACATGAAAAAGAAGAACGATAAAAGAAAAAAGCGGGGGAGCGTTGTGCGGTCGGCACGCTCGGCACCGAAAAAGCGCCGCCCCCTTCCTCACGCCGCCAAGGGACGGCGCACCTCCTTTGAGGGGAAGACTACGGCCCCTGAGACGGTCGGCCTTTTTTCGGGCACACGCCGCGGCTTTGGCTTTGTCAGCCGCGAGGGGGGGAGTGACGTCTTTATTCCCGCCGCCGAGACTGCGGGCGCCATGGACGGCGATACCGTCCGCGTGGCGATCCTCCGTGACGGCGCGCGCGCCGAGGGCCGCGTGACGGCGGTTCTCTCCGTGGCACATCCCACTCTCATCGGTACGGCCGTGCAGGATACCGAGCTTGGCCTCCGCCCCCGTGGCGAGGTCTGGCTTCTGCCCGACAGCACGCACCTGTCGCCGCTTCGCCTCCGCGGCCGTGTTCGCCTTGGCGATAAGGTGGAGGCACGCCCCGTCGGTGGCGGTGAGGCGGTGCTTACCCGCAGCTTTGGCCGCGCCACCTCGCGCTTTGCCAATTACGCCGCGATCCTTGCCGAGTACGCCGTTCCCACCGAGTTCTCGGAGGAGACCTTGGCCGAGGCGCTGACTGTGGCCGCCGCACCCGTGGAGGATACGGGCCGCATTCGTCCGCGTGACACCGTTCTGACGATCGACGGTGCGGGTGCTAAGGACCTTGATGATGCGATCTCGGTGCGCCGCGCGGGAGAGGGGTATAGTCTCTCGGTCCACATCGCCGATGTGTCGCATTACGTCACCCCACACACGGCGCTCGATGCCACCGCCCATGAGCGCGGCAGCAGTGTCTATTTTGCCGACCGCGTGGTACCCATGCTCCCCGAGGCGCTGTCGAACGGCGCCTGCTCCCTGAACGCAGGCGAGGAAAAATATGCCCTCACCGCTGAGATCCTGCTCGACGCCAAGGGAGAGATAAAGAAAACAAAACTTTACAAAAGCATCATAAAAAGCCGCATGCGCGGCGTTTATTCCGAGGTCAACTCGCTCTTTGCTGAGGGGGAGGCCTCCCCCTTCTACCCGAAGTACCGCGGCGTGTACGGGGCGCTCCTCCGTATGCGGGAGCTGTACGCCGTCCTCGCAAGGCGTGACCGTGAGCGCGGCATTCTGGAGCTGGAAACGCCAGAGGCGGTCATTGTGCTGAATGAGGCGGGCGAGCCGACCGATATCCGGCGCGCCGAGCGCGGCGAGGCCGAGCGGCTGATTGAGGCGTTTATGCTCACCGCCAACCGCGCCGTGGCCGAGCTTCTGACAGCGCGCGGGATCCCCTGCGTTTACCGCATCCACGAGCCGCCGCCTTCCGAAAAATATCGCGAGCTCTGCGAGTACCTCACCGCGCTCTCACTCCCCTTGCCGTGGCGGCGTGACGAGGAGCCGACAAGCGCCGCCCTCTCCCGCCTTCTTGCCGAGGCCGAGGAGCGCGGCCTCTCCGCCCCGGTTTCTGTGACCGTTCTGCGCTCACTTTCCAAGGCGCGCTATGAGCCGAGGCCCTCGCCCCACTTCGGGCTCTCGCTCCCGCTCTACTGCCACTTCACCTCGCCCATTCGGCGCCTTTCCGATCTTGTCACTCACCGCATCATTACCGCCGTCCTTCTCGGGGGCGCCCCCGCTGCCAAGTACCGCGCCGCGGCTCGCCGCGGGGCGGAGGCCGCCACCGAGGGAGAGCTGCGCGCCGTGGGTGCCGAGCGCCGCATTGAGGCACTCTATAAGACCCTCTATATGAAGAACCACATCGGTAAGAGCTTTGAGGGCAAGGTCAGCTCGGTGGCCTCGCATGGCTACTACGTGGAGCTTCCCAACACCTGTGAGGGGCTTTGTCCCCTATCGCTCCTTGACGGCGAGTACACCTACGATGAGCGCCGCCGCGTGCTGGTGCGGGGCGAGCGCACCGTGGCCATAGGCGATACCGTCAGGATCACGGTGGTGGATGCCGACGTATCGATGGGGCGTATCACCTTCCGTCCCGAGGAGTGAGGGCGGTAAATTCGGGCATAATTCACCGTTTCCTTCCGCTCGCCGTATGTCAATACGGCTTCGGGGCGGAGAACGGCAAATTCTGCTCCGAATTTCCATGCTCCGGTTCCGATCATTCACCGTTTCCTTCCGCTCGTCGTATGTCAATACGCCCTCGGGGCGGAGAACGGCAAATTCTGCTCCGAATTTCTCTCCCCTCACATAACGAAAAAAGCAAGCCCGGGGGCTTGCTTTTTTCATATCACGGAGCGAGAGGGGTGGCAGGTCATATAGACGATCTGCCGGTCGCTTGCCAAGCGGAGAAGGAGGTCCTTGGCCAGCGCCAGGTTGCCCTCATCCAGCATCACAAAGGGATCGTCAAGGATCATGGGCGGGCGCGCGTCGGGGTAGAGGCGATCGGTCAGCGCAAGGCGCAGGCAAAGCGCCACCATGGCCGAAAGGCCTGAGCTGAGGTGCAGGGCGCTGTGGCCCTCGCCGCGTTCGGTAAAGCTGACGGCAAGATCACGGTCAACGCTGAACGTGAATTCGCCGTTCTCAAACAGGCTGTCAAGGTAGTGGGCAAAGGCCTCGCGCACACCCGAAAGGTGGCGTTCCTCAAGCGCTTGCTTGGCCTCGGTCAGGTGGTCAATGGCCTCATCCAGGAGAGAGACGCGGCGCGTGATGTCGGCGATCTCGTCCTCGGTGGCGGCCAGCGCATCGCGGGCGGCCTCAAGGCCCGCCGCACGGTGACTAAGGTCCTCAGCTCTTGCCGAAAGCTCGGCCGCGCGTGAATGCGCCTCGGTGGCGCGCGCACGGAGCGCCTCGCTCTTTGACCTCAGCTCGGCAAGGAGCGCTTCTCCCACGCCCTCGCCCTCATGCGGAGGCAGGGCGGCCAGCGCCTCGCTTTTTTCTTTTACGGAAAACTCAAGGGTGTGCGCCTCCATGGTGAGCGTGCGGAGGCGTGCCACGGCCGCCTCCGGCTCGGCAGGGAGTCCGACATAGCGGGAAAGCGCCTCAAAAAGTTTACGGTCGGTCTCGTCCTTTTGGCGATCCAGCGACACCGCGCGCTCAGCAAAAAGACGTTCCTCGGCTCGCCTCTCGGCCAAAGCCTCGCGGATCGGGCGCCCGTCCTCTTTAAGGCCGTAGCGGCGACCAAGATCCGAAAGCTCGGCCTCAAGGGCGGAAAGCTCCTCGCGCACCTCGGCCCTGGCGGTCTCGGCCGCGGCGGTTGCCTCGGTAGCCGCGCGTTTTTCCTTGGCCGAGCGCCAAAGCGAAAGAGCGAGAGTGCCGCCCCCAAGAAGCAGCAGGGCAAGCCCGGGAATAAGCGAGAAAAAGCACACCGCAGCGCCCGCAAGCGCCGCAAGGAGAGAGATCACGGAAAGTGGTGAGAATTTAGACACATCCCTCGCCGTTTCAGCCGCGCTGCTCTCGGAATTGTAAAGAATACCTCTCATTCTGTCGCATTGATCGGCAAGCGAAAGCACCTGCTCGGCTGTCTCCCCGTCAAGCAAGACTTCCGCCTTAGGTGCGGCGTTTTGCCGCTCCGCGGCAATGGCGTTCTTTTTTCCTATCAGGGCCGAAAGCTCCGAAAGCTCGGCCTCACTCGGTACACCGTCGGGAAAATGCGCGCGTACGGCAGAAAGGCTCCTTTCCTCACGCAAAAGCGCGGCGGAAAGCTCGGCACGGCGGACCTCGCGTGAGCGCTGTGCCTCGGCGCGCGCGGTCGCCTCGCGGAGGGCGGTTTCGGCCTCCGCGCGTACGGCGTCAAGCTCGGCGGCCTCGGCCAGTGAGCGTGCGGCTCTTGCCTCGGTCTCCTTGGCCCCCGTCTCGGCAGCCTCGGCCTCTTTTATCTCGTCAAGGAGAGTGCGGCGGCGCTCCTCGGCACGGGAGAGCGCACCCCCCTGTCCGCGGCGCAGGCGCAGCTCGGTGCGGCGCCTTTCCAGCGCCTGCCGTGCCCCCTCAAAGCGGTCAAGGTCAAACACCTCTCCCGCCAGGTCGTTGAGCTTGGCGGTGATCCCCACGGGGGCGCTCCCCTCCTTCGGAGCAAAGCGCGGCGTGAGGTACACGGTACGCAGAAAGGAGTCGGCGTCGACGCCGAACAGACGCTTACCGAGAGACTCGGTGGGATCCCCCACGTCGTCGCCGGAAAGCGTGTCAAGAACGCGCAGGGTCTCGGTGACGCCCCGCTTACCCTGTCTCTCAAAAAAGCGCTCAATGCGGTATTCGCGCCCCCCCTCCTCGTAGGTGAGCGAGCCGCCAAAGCGACCGCCCGCAAAGGGGGCGTAAAATTGCAGATCGTTTTCGGCAAGGCTCTGCTTCCCGGCACCGTCAAGGCCGTAGAGCATCACCTTCAAAAAGCCCGCCAGCGTGGATTTTCCGGCACCGTTGTCCTCTAAGATCTCGGTGATGCCGTCCAGAAAGCGGTATTCGCGGTCCTCGGTGCCGCCAAAGGCGGCGATATAACAGGAGATGAGCTTCATAGTGGGATCTCCTCTCCGCGCAGGGCGGAAAGCCCCGCGGCGATCACGGCATCCTTATCGTCCTCGCTCATCGCGGTGCCCTTCACGCGGCGGATGAACTCGCCCTTCAGGGAAACGCTGTCCTCGTAGGAGGCGGGATCAAGGAAAAGCCGCGTCTTGTCCACGGCCTCAAAGTGGAAAAAGCGGTCGCGAAAGAGCTCGGCAAGATGCAAAGTGTCGCGCCGCGGTGCCTCGGGAGGCAGCGCCCCCGTCAGAAGCACGCGCACGATCGCCGCCTCGGAAAGCGGCGCTACGGCCTGCCTCACGGCATCCTCCATATCACGGAAGGTCTCGGTGCCTGTGAGGTCGGCCTCGGCAATGACGATCGGCCGTGCCCCCACCGAGCGGAAAACGGGCGGTGCCGAAAGGTCATTGGTATCCACAAGAAGCACGCCGACCTCGCCCGCCTCGTCAAAGCCGCGCCCCGCGGGTGTGCCTGAGTAGGCGTAAATGCCGCGCCCGTCCAGTCGGCCATGGGAGTGGCTGTGGTAATGCCCCAGCGCAAGATAGTCGATGCCACGCCCCGCAAGGCGCGAAAGAACAACCGTCCCCGCCGCGTTTTTTCCTCCCTCACGCACAGCACCGTGAAGAAGCACCACGTTTTTCCTCTCGCTGTCGGGGGTGAGCCCCTCGTAGGGAATGGGGCCCGAGGTCGCGATGCCGTAAATGTCCACGTCACCGAGCGTGTGGCGCTCCCAAGCGCCGCCGAAAACCGTCAGATTTTCGGGCAGGGGAACGTCGGGAAAGCCGCCGCCGTCATGGTTGCCCGGCAGGCAGAAAAACTGCACGTTGGGCGTCTTTTTCACCGTGCCGATCACGTAGTCCAAAGCCTCGGCCGAGGGGTGGGCCGTGTCGAAGAGATCGCCCGCTATGAGGACGGCCCGCGCCCCCTCGCTGACGGCAAGCTCGGCAATGGCGCCAAAGGTCTGCAACAGCTCGCGGCGGCGCCTTCTGGCCACGGCCTCGGAAAAATGCGTCGTGCTCCTCGAGCCCAGGTGCAGGTCGGCCGTATGGATCAGCTTCATGGCGCGTCCCCTTTCTTAATTTCGTATACTATCATTATAAGGTAACGCCCCCTCTTTGTCAAGAGAGGCCGTCCCTTCCGCGGCTTGACTTTTCCTCTCTCCAATGCTATAATGGACGCAGCAAAAGCAAAGGAGAGCCGCTATGAAAAAAACCGTGTTCCTCGACCTTGACGGCACCCTGACCGACTCACGCCCGGGGATCCTCGCAGGCGCGGCCCACGCCCTCACGGCGCTCGGTATCCCCACTCTGCCGGACGATGTGACCACCGCCTTCATCGGTCCGCCTCTTTACGAGTGCTTTTGCACACTTTACGGTCTTGACGATGCGGCCGCCCGTCGCGCCGTCACCCTCTATCGCGAGTATTACGGCACGCGTGGCCTTTTTGAGAACACGGTGTATCCGGGGATCCCCGACATGCTCGCGGCCCTGGCCGCAGCGGGCCACCCCCTTTGCCTGGCCACGGGCAAGCCGCACGAGTACGGCCGCCGCATCGTCTCTCACTTTGGCCTTGACCGCTATATCACTGCCGTCTATGGGGCGGAGTTTGACGGCACGCGCGGCGATAAGGCCGACCTGCTCTCGTACGCCCTTGCCGATCGCGGCCTTACCCCGGCCGAAGCCGTTATGGTCGGCGACCGCCGCTTTGATGTTGCGGGTGCCCTCGCCGTCGGTGTCACCCCCCTCGGTGTCCTCTGGGGCTACGGCGACCGTGCCGAGCTGACCTCGGCCGGCGCCACCCACCTCGCCGCCACCCCTGCCGAGGCGGCAGAGATCCTTTTGTCGCTTAAGTAAAGAAACAGCGTTCCGCCGTCGCGGAACGCTGTTTTCCTATCTTAGAGTCCACCGGCACGGCCCATGGCCATAGCTTGCGGTCGTGCCAAAATCCACCGCCTTAGAGCAATGGCATTAAGAGCACCATTAAGGGGATCGTCAGCGCCGAGAGCGTCGTGCCGAGCAGCACGATGCCCGCGCCCGTCTCCTGCCCCTCACCCAAAAGCTCGGCAAAATTCTGCACGACGGCCGCCACAGGACACGCGATGAGGACGTACAGCGCCCGCGAAAGCTCGGACGAGAGGGGCAAAAGAAAGAGGAGCCCGAACGTTGCCAAAGGCAAAAGGATCTGCTTGACGGCAATGATGAGGTAGAGCGCCGGCTTGCCGAACACCGCCCGATAGGGCGTGACGGCGAGGCGCATCCCCATAATGATCATGCAAAGCGGCGTGGCCATGCGCCCCAGCATCACGATCATCTCGTCCAGCATCGGGTGGATGACCGAGCCCGGCGTTGTGTTGGTGAAAAAGAAGGGGAGCGCCACGTAAAAGCCGATGAGGGCGGGGTTCAGGAAGATCTTTTTGAGACTGATGTAACGGCGGTCGCGCGAGATGACGGCGCACCCCGCGGTCCATGCCACCATGTTGATCGAGAGCGAGCACATCGCAGAGCAGGCTAAGGTGTTCGGGAACTCGGGCAGGATCGCTTCCAGGATCGGGATGCCCATAAAGGCGTAATTGCCGAGCGCTGTGGCCACGGTATAGATGCGGAAGCGCGCATCCCCCATTTTCTTGCGGAAGAGAAAGTAGAAAAGCCCGATCATCCCCACCTGAATTCCGAGAGTCACAAGGAGAATGATCCCCATTTCAAGGAGAAGCCTTGGGGTGTACTCCACGCGCGTCATCGTGTAGATAAGGAGAAGCGGCTGGCATACGTACATGAGGAGCTTGGAAAACGGCATGATCGAAGCCGCCGAGAGTGCCCGGGTCTTGATGAACAAAAATCCGGGCAGGGCGTAAAGCAGCATCATGGCCACGGTGGTAAAGGCGGTCAGCATTGTTGTCATAGGGAGTACCTCGGTTCTTGATACAAGGATTATACCACATTTGTATATGGGAAGCAAGAGAGGAAGGGGGGAAAGAAAACTTCAAATATTTTTCAAAAACCTCTTGACAAGCGATGGGGAAGCGTGTATAATGCTTATGTTGATCCAAAGACAGCAGGTTCCCGTAAAAGTGCTGCGCACCACCCTGCCGAGGAGAAATGCGAAAATTTCCGCTGCTTGCGGTGTGATTTCCTTTTCTTTCGGCGTTGGTGTCGGGAAAAGGATTTTTTATTTCATACGGAGGTAAATGAAATGCCCAGTCAGAAGATTCTTGCCGCAAAGCAGGAAGCCGTCGCAGCCCTGGCAGGTAAGATGCGTACCGCATCTGCCGGTGTGCTTGTGAAGTACGAAGGCATTACCGTCGAGGACGATACCAAGCTTCGCGCCGCTCTCCGCGCCGCGGGTGTTGAGTACGCCGTTCTGAAGAACTCGATCACGGGCCGCGCCTGTGATGAGGTCGGCTTCGGCGCTCTCAAGGAGCATCTCGTCGGTATGACCGCGCTGGCCGTCAGCCAGGACGATCCCGTTGCCGCCGCTAAGATCATGAAGGAATACGCCGATAAGGTGGAGACCTTTGAGATCAAGGCCGGCTTCGTTGAGGGTGAAATTCTGGATCAGAACGGTGTCATGGCCCTGGCCGATATTCCCTCGCGTGAGGTTCTCATTGCGAAGATGCTCGGCAGCCTGATGTCGCCCCTTTACAGCTTTGCTCGCGTTCTCCAGGCAAAGATCGACAAGGACGGCGAGGCCGCCCCTGCCGAGGCTTGATCCCACGCTCCGCGTAGCGTAACCAACCCAAAACAAAAAACAAAAAGAAAGAACGATTTTAATCGGAGGTTAATTTATCATGGCTAGCGAAAAGATCACCCAGATTCTCGAAGAAGTTAAGGCTCTTACCATTCTCGAGCTTGCCGACCTTGTGAAGGCTCTCGAGGAGGAGTTCGGCGTCAGCGCCGCTCCCGTTGCCGTTGCCGGTGCTGCCGTTGCCGGTGCTGCCGCTCCCGCCGCTGAGGAGAAGACCGAGTTCGACGTCATCCTCAAGGCCTTTGGCGACAAGAAGCTTGACGTCATCAAGGCGATCCGTAACATCACGGGTCTCGGCCTGAAGGAGGCCAAGGAGATGGTCGAGGGCGCTCCCAAGACCGTCAAGGAGGGCGTCACGAAGGAAGAGGCCGACAAGGTTGCCGAGGAGCTTAAGGCTGCCGGTGCCGAGGTTGAGATTAAGTAATCTCGGCCTAAAAATTTCGGCATAACCGAGAAAAGAGCAAGCACTGTGTGCTTGCTCTTTTTCTATCGCGCCTCTCGCGCGCTTGACGTACAAGAGTACGCCTGCGGCACGCGAACAAAGATTTGGCTTCAAATTTTCGTACAACGTAAAAAGCGGTGGCCGCGTCTCCTCTTTTTGCAATGACATATCTAAAAATTTGATTATATATACGAATACAAAAACGACGATCCTCTTGACGGTGAAAAGTGCTCCGCCTTATTACGGATCCGAAACCTCATCTCCCATATTATTCAAGGCAAACTCAATACATTGGGTGATAAATTCATTTCTGCTGATGTCAAAGTTGTTTGCTTTTTTATCAATTGTTGCAAGGGTCTGCGTATCAATCCTGATGGAAATCACTTCTTTATTATTTTTTTTCGGAAGAAAAATAGCCATTTTTGATCCCCCCCTTGACATCATTATAGGTGATATGCTATAATTTGTATATATTCAAAAATCGAATACAAATAAGAATACACTTGGTGAGGAATAAAGATCAAATCTATTATGAATATGGGAGTATCAAATTATGAAAAAAATTTTAGCTGTTTTATTAATCGTCGTTACTGTCTTTTCTGTGTCTGCTTGTGGCTTGCTCTCCGGCTCGTCAATCATAGGTAAATGGGAAGCCGAAGAAGGGGAAATTAGCGGGCTTGACGATCTTGAATTCTTTGAGAATACTTATACCTCGAGCAGTCCTAATTATGCGGGGAACTATTCGATCTCTGGCGATAGAATTCAACTGCAGGGGATTCTTGTGAGAACGCTTACATACACCTTTAAGGTGAAGGGTGACACCCTTACTTTTTATGATAACGACGGTGAGCTTTTGGCCACATACAAGAGAGTCGAAAAGAAATAATCTTTAATGCGTCGTTATTGCCTCACTAATTTGTGTATAAACAGCGCTCCCCACGGGGAGTGCTGTTTTTGCTTTTTGAGCTAAGCGGTGAGAGGGATACCTGTGGCAGGGCTGGGAAGAAAAGACCACAAAAAAGTCAAAGGGGATCTCCCCCCTTGCAAAATCTCGCGCTATATGCTATACTGATGGCATAGCTTTGATGTTTGCGAGGTACTGCCCATGCCTATATCCGTTTCTATTCAACGCCTGGATCCGCGAGCCAAGCTTCCCACCTATGGGAGCGCGGCGGCGGCGGGAGCCGATCTTTACGCCCTTCTCGATGCCCCTGTGACGGTGGCCCCGGGTGAAACTCTCCTTGTCCGCACGGGTGTGGCGGTTGCCCTGCCCGAGGGCACGGTGGGCCTTATCTGCGCCCGCAGCGGCCTGGCGGCCAAGCGCGGTCTTGCGCCCGCCAATAAGGTCGGTGTCATCGATGCCGACTACCGTGGCGAGCTGTTGGTGGCGCTCCATAACCACGCCGCCGCCCCTGCCACGGTCGAGCCCCTTGAGCGCATCGCCCAGCTTCTGATTGTGCCGTATATCACCGCCGATTTTTCCGAGTGCGCCACGCTGGATGACACCGAGCGCGGTGCCGGTGGCTTCGGCTCTACGGGGACGCGCTGAATGGGCCGCGTCTGCCCCGCGGGGCTCGTCGATTTCCACGCCCATTGCCTGCCCGGCGTTGACCACGGCGCTCCCTCACTCTCCGTGGCGGTCGCTCAGCGTCGCCTGATGACGGCGGCGGGGCTTTCGGGCGTTGTGGCCACCCCCCATTTTTATGCCCACAAGGAGGTGTCGGTGGATGCCTTCCTTGCCCGCCGGGACGAGGCGGCCCGGACCTTACTTTCCGCTGCCCCTGCGGGGCCAGACCTCTACCTCGGTGCCGAGGTCCTCGTGACCCCCGGCCTTGACGAAATGGAGGGCCTCTCGCGCCTTTGCATTAAAGGGACTGACATCCTGCTTCTCGAAATGCCACTCGGCGGCTGGTCGCGCGAGTGCGTCCGCACGGTGGAGCGCATTGCGCGGTCGGGCGTGACACCGCTCCTTGCACACATCGACCGTTACCCCATCACCGACCTCGAATACCTCTTTGAAAGCTCGCGCCTCCTTTATCAGATCAATGCGGTGGCCCTCCTCGGATTTTCGCGCCGCGCCCGCTATTTCCGCACCATGGTCAGGGCGGAGGCCATAGCTGCCTTTGGAAGCGACCTCCACGGAGCGCACCCCGCCGCCTACCGCGCGTTTCTCCGCGCCGTCCGCCGTGCGCGTGAGGGGGCGGTCACGGTGGCCCGCCATTCGGCAGAGCTGCTCTCTACCGCCACCCCTATGGTTGCTGAATAAGAGCAACTTCGAAAGCAAAAACC
>JAZRAU010000016.1:0-24863 GCA_045634705.1 Eubacteriales bacterium
ACAAGGGTACGTCGAGAGGGCGAGAACGGAGATAGCAAGCAAATATAGTAGGTTGGAAGAAAAGCGAAGCTTTTCAACCCTGAAAAAAACCAATGGCGAAGAAGCCAAAAAGGGGCTACGCGGTAAAAACCGTATAACCCCTTTGTTTGCGGTTATGCCCAAATCCACCGCCGGAATCAAAAATCCATGCGGGCTTCGATATAGGCCCTAACCTCGCTCATCGGGATACGCACCTGCTCCATGGTATCGCGGTCACGCACGGTCACGCAGCCGTCCTCCTTCGAGTCAAAGTCGTAGGTGATGCAGAAGGGCGTGCCGATCTCGTCCTCACGGCGGTAGCGCTTACCGATCGAGCCGGCATCGTCAAAGTCAACGGCGAAATACTTGGCCAGCTCATCGTAGAGCGGCAGGGCGTCCTCGGTCAGCTTCTTCGAGAGGGGGAGGATCGCCGCCTTCATGGGCGCGAGGGCGGGGTGCAGATGCAGAACGGTACGCACATCGTTCTTCTCGGCATCAATGACTTCCTCGTCGTAGGCATCCACAAGGAATGCCAGCGTCACGCGGTCGGCGCCCAGCGAGGGCTCAATGACGTAGGGCGTGTAATGCTCGCCCGTCTCGGGATCGAAGTAGTCCATGGCCTCGCCCGAGTGCTTGGCGTGCTGGCCAAGGTCGTAGTCGGTGCGGTCGGCAATGCCCCAAAGCTCGCCCCAGCCAAAGGGAAAGAGGTACTCAAAGTCGGTGGTCGCCTTGGAGTAGAAGCAAAGCTCCTCGGGATCGTGGTCGCGCAGGCGCAGGTTCCCCTCGGTCATACCGAGGTGAAGGAGGAAGTTTTTGCAGTAGTCCTTCCAGTAGGCAAACCACTCGAGGTCGGTGCCGGGCTTGCAGAAGAACTCCAGCTCCATCTGCTCAAACTCACGCGTACGGAAGATGAAGTTGCCGGGCGTGATCTCGTTACGGAAGGACTTACCGATCTGGCCGATACCGAAGGGGAGCTTCTTGCGCGTGGTGCGGGCCACATTCTTGAAGTTGACAAAGATGCCCTGTGCCGTCTCGGGGCGGAGGTACAGCTCGCTCGTCGCGTCCTCGGTCACACCCTGGAAGGTTTTGAACATCAGGTTGAACTTGCGGATATCGGTGAAATCACGGCTGCCGCAGTCGGGGCAGACGATGCCATGCTCACGGATGTAGGTGGCCATTTCCTCGTTCGACATACCCGCAGGATTGTCGGAAAGGCCCTCCGCCGCCACGTACTCCTCGATCAGCTTGTCGGCGCGGTGGCGCGTCTTACACACCTTGCAGTCCATAAGAGGATCGGAGAAGCCGCCCACGTGGCCCGAGGCCACCCACACCTGAGGATTGACGATGATCGCACTGTCAAGGCCGACGTTGTAGCGCGACTCCTGAACGAACTTGCGCCACCAGGCCTTTTTGATGTTGTTCTTGAACTCCACACCAAGGGGACCGAAGTCCCACGAGTTGGCAAGGCCGCCGTAGATCTCGGAGCCTGAGAAGATGAACCCGCGCGACTTGCAAAGCGCGACGATCTTTTCCATAGTCTTCTGCGAATTTTCCATACGAACCTCTCTTTTGTATCTTAATTTTTTATTATCTCACCAACGATGGCACCGCCCTCGGCGGCCTTGGGAATCACAGTAAGGATAGCGCCTCGCACGTCTCCGTCGGAGGGGGCGCGTACCGGCAGGAAGGAGGGCGTGTGTCCCGCGTAAACGCCGCCGTCCTCGGTCTCAAAGAGGACGGAAAGCGGCCGCCCCGCCGCCACTGCGGCGGCAAGGTTCTCCTCGGTAAGGCGCGCGGCGAGTGCGGTGAGCGCACGGCTCCTTTCCGCCTTCACGCTCTCGGGCACAGCACCGTCCATCGCGGCGGCCACGGTGCCGCGCCGCGGGGAATAGGCAAACACGTGCATCGCAAGAAAACGTGCCTTTTCGGCAAAATCCATGGTTTCTGCAAAGTTTTCTTTACTCTCTCCGGGGAAGCCCACGATCATATCGCAGGTAAAGGTCACGTCCGCGATCGCCTCACGGAGCGACCGAATGGCCGAGAGCGCCATAGCGCGGTTGTAGCGCCGCCTCATGCGGGCCAGCACAGCATCCGAGCCGCTCTGCACCGAAAGGTGGAAATGCGGGCAAAGGTGGGAAAGGGCGGCGCACCGCTCGGCAAAGTCACCGCGCACCACCTCAGGCGTCAGGGAGCCGAGGCGGATCCTCTCGATCGGCAGGCGGTCGGCCTCCTCTAAAAGATCAATGAGGCGGTAGCCGTCACGGCGGTCGCGCCCGTAGGAGGCGGTCTCAATGCCCGTCAGAACCACCTCACGCGTGCCGCGCTCGGCAAGGCGGCGGATCTCCTCTAAGATCTCTCCTCGCTCGCGTGAGCGCACGGGGCCTCGCGCCGCGGGAATGGCACAGTAGGTACAGCGGCAGTCGCAGCCGTCGGCGATCTTAACGTAGGCGCGCGTTCTCGGAGCGCCCGAAACGCACATCGGCTCGTAGCGCTCGCCGTCCAGCGGCCGCACGGCAACAATGGGCGGCGCCGCCGCCGCGCTGAGCAGCTCCCTCGCTATGGCGGGGGTTTTCATCTTATCGGCCGTCCCCCCCACGTAGGCAACGCCGGGAATGGCGGCCACCTCCTCGGGGTGCGACTGCGCGTAGCAACCCACGACCAGCACGCGGGCGCGGGGGTTTTCGCGAACCAGGCGGCGGATCGCCTTGCGGCACTTGCGGTCGCTCTCCTCTGTGACGGTGCAGGTGTTGACCACCACGGTATCGGCGTCCCCCTCGGTCTCGCAAAATCCTTCGCGGAGAAAGGCCTCGCGGATCGCCTCGGTCTCGTATTGCGCCACCTTGCAGCCAAGTGAGGCAAAAAGGGCGGTGGGGGGCGTTTTTTTTGCGATCTTAACGTCCATGGCGCTCCCCTCCTTCAAGTAAAAGCTGTATCACCGAGAAATTATACCATAGATTAAAAGAAAAGTAAAGTGGATTTTGGGAAAAAGGCGGGCCGCCCTTGACCTTTTCTCCGCCTTCCTGTATAATTGAGAAAAAAGGAAAGGGGGGCACCCATGCCGACTGTGACCGACAACAATCCGCATAAGGACCACAGGGGGCGTCTCCGTGCGCGCTTTCTCCGCGCGGGGCTTTCGAATTTTGCCCCTCACAACGTTCTGGAGCTGTTGCTCTTTTACGCCATTTCGCGGCGGGATACCAATCCCCTCGCCCATGCTCTCCTTGACCGCTTCGGTACGGTGGATGCCGTCCTCTCGGCGGATGAGGAGGCACTTTGCACGGTGGCGGGCATCGGCCCGCGGACGGCGCACCTCTTGCATACCGTGGCCGCGGCCGCGGCGTCCTGCGCCTTTCCGCCCCGTCCGCGCTTTTCGGATGCCGAGGCGCTCGGCAGCTTCTTTTCGGACGTGCTGTCCTCCTGCTCCGAGGGGGTAGCGGTGGCGTACCTTGGCAACGATTTCGGTCTGCTTTCCCACCGCGTGATCGCGCCGGCCGACCCTCACTCGCCGCATTTCTCCTATACGGCGCTCATTGGGGAGGCTCTCGTCCTTTCGGCCCCAATGTGCGCTGTCGCGCACGTGCACTGTGACGGCCTCGCGCTTCCCACCGCCGCCGACCTTGACCTTTCGCGAACCCTCAAGGGAGCCATGACCGCCTCGGGCGTGCGGCTCCTTGAAAGCTATATCGTCAGCGGCGACAGCTATACCACGCTCCTTTGCCGCCACAGCGGCAAGCGCGATCCGCGCTCGGCAGGGCCGAGCCTGCCCGTCCCCACGGAGGCCGAGTGCGCCGTGCTGACCGATCTTTTGGCGGCGGCAAGCCTTACCGGCGACGCCCGTGCGCTCCTTTCGCGCTACGGCGGTCTTTACCGCCTGCTGTCCGCCTCAGCGGCCCGTCACCGCTACGAGGGGCTTGGTGAGAGGGAGACTGTCCTTCTCCTTCTGCCCTTCGCTCTGCACGCCTACCGCATGACCGAGCGTCCCGTGCCCGCGGCGGACGACAGAGAGGCCCTCGGTGCGTATCTTGCCGAGTGGTATCACGGAAGAGCGGTCGAGGAGGTGGTGCTCCTGCTCTTTGACCGCGAGGGGAGGCACATGGCCACTCACCCCGTTGGCGTTGGCAGCGTGAACGAGGCGGCCCTCTCCTGCCGCCGCATTGCCGAGCGGGCGCTCTTTTCGGGGGCGGCGAGAGCCATTCTGGCGCATAACCACCCTGAGGGGGTGGCCACTCCCTCGGCCGAGGACCGTTCGGCCACCGCGGCTGTCCGCGGCGCACTTTCGGCGATTGGGATCACCCTTCACGGCCAATACATCGTCGCAGGGAGCGACTTTACTTGCATTTCGTAAACAAAACCTTACCAACGGGTTTTCTTTCCTCGCCAAGCCCTCGCTTGCGCGGAGAGCCGCCTTTGGGGTGGCAAAGCGGTCGGGAAGGATCGAGGGCGGTCGGATATCGGATGCGCCCCTCTTGCACGGCCGGTCGCCCCCAGATATGACAAAACACAAAGAAAAGCGCGAACGAAACAAAAATCGCGCTTTCTTTTTGGTTTTGCTTCAAAAGTGCGTTCCTTTTCTTCGACCTTCTTTTTTGGCGAAAAAAGTGAAAAAAAGCGCGCCCCCCCTTGCAATTGGGGCGCGTATCTGTTATACTTGTCTTATTGTTTGTAAGAATTTCGGGCGCCCACGGGCGTCCGCGGAAAGGAACCAAGGATATGGAAAGCAGAATTTCGGCTCTCCGTGAGGAGCTTTCGTCCCGTCTTTCGGTGTGCGGCGATGCTGCGGCGCTTGACGAGGTGCGCGTTGCCTTTCTCGGCAAGCGCGGCCATGTGACCGAGCTTCTCAAGGGCCTCCGCGATCTTGACGTGGAGGGGAAAAAGACGGCAGGAGGGCTCATCAACCGATTTAAGAACGAGGCGGAGGAGGCTATTGCCGCCAGAGGTGAGGCCCTCTCGGCCAAAGCGCTGGAGGAGACGCTCAAAAACGCCAAGCGCTATAACCCCACGCTCCCTTCGGCGGCGGCGGTGGGCTCGTATCACCCCATTACCCTTGTGCGCCGTTCGCTGGAGAGCATCTTTGCGGGCATGGGCTTTACTGTTGAAGACTATCAGGAGATCGTCAATGATTACCAGTGCTTTGAGTCTCTGAACATCCCGAAGCACCACCCCGCCCGCGATATGCAGGACACCTTTTATCTGGAAAACGGCCAGCTGCTGAAGACCCAGACCTCGGCGGCGCAGAACGCCATCATGAAGAAGTACGGCGCCCCCCTGCGCGCCATTTTCCCCGGCCGCTGCTTCCGCAACGAGGCAACCGATGCGTGCCACGAAAACACCTTTTTCCAGATGGAAGGCATGATGATCGACAAGGACATCTCGATCTCGAACCTCATCTACTTCATGAAGACCATGCTCTCGGAGGTGTTCGCCCGCCCGATCAACGTGCGCCTGCGCCCCGGCTTCTTTCCGTTTACCGAGCCGGGCTTTGAGCTGGACATCAGCTGTCTTATCTGCGGCGGCAAGGGCTGCCCCTCCTGCAAAAACAGCGGCTGGCTGGAGCTTTGCCCCTGCGGCATGATCCACCCGAACGTTCTGCGTGAGGGCGGCATTGATCCCGAGGAGTACACGGGCTTTGCCTTCGGCCTCGGTCTTACGCGCCTTGCTATGATGAAGTACGGCATCAAGGACATCCGCGATTTCAACTCGGGCAGTCTTTCGGCCCTTGAGCAGTTTGTGAGTGAGTAAGGAGGAATTGCTATGATCTTATCTATGAACTGGATCGGCGATTTCGTTGATCTTACGGGGCTTGACAAAAAGGCCCTCATTCACCGCTTCACCCTCTCGACAGCCGAGGTGGAGGACATCATCGAAAAGGGCGCCGACACCTACGGCGTTATCGTTGCCAAGATCGTGTCGGTGGAGAACCACCCGAACTCGAAGAAGCTTCACCTTCTGAAGATTGATACGGGGCGCGGTATTGTCGACTGCGTGTGCGGCGCGCCTAACGTGCGCGAGGGCATGCGCGTGGCGTTTGCCACCGAGGGCGGCTCGGTCGCGGGCCATGCGATCGGTGCGGCCACCGTGGCGGGCTATCCCTCCTTCGGTATGTGCTGCTCGGAGGCCGAGCTTGGCATCAGCGCCGACAACTCGGGCCTTTTCGAGATCACCGATGACATTCCCCTCGGCACCGATCTGAAATCGGTCTACGCCATTGACGATATCCTCTTTGAGGTCGATAACAAGTCGCTCACCAACCGCCCCGACCTCTGGGGCCATTACGGCATCGCCCGTGAGTTTGCCGCGATCGCCGAGCGCCCCTTAAAGCCCGTGCCGAGCGCCGATCTTACGGCCTACGATGCCCTCGCCCCCGTCACGATCGAGATCCGCGATCCCCTTCATGCCTATCGCTACATCGGCGTTAAGGTCGAGGACATTTCGGTGCATACCTCGCCCGTCAATATGCGCATCCGCCTCTTCTACTGTGGCAGCCGCGCGATCAACCTTCTCGCCGACCTCACCAACTATGTGATGCTGGAGCTTGGCCAGCCGATGCACGCCTTTGACCTTCGCCGTGTCGATAAGATCGAGGTGCAGCGCTTCCCTGAGGGCTTCTCGTTTGACACGCTGGACGGCCAGTCCCGCGCCATTGACGAGAACACCCTGATGATCACCTCGGGCGATACTCCCGTGGCGGTCGCGGGCATTATGGGCGGCCTTGCCTCCGAGATCGAGGATGACACCACCTCGCTCCTTCTTGAAAGCGCCTGCTTTGACGGCGTTTCGATCCGCAAATCCTCCTCGCGCCTCGGCCTGCGTACCGACGCCAGCATGCGCTACGAGAAGATGCTGGACCCCGAGCTGTGTGCTGCGGCCACGGCCCGCTTCCTCACCCTTCTCCTTGCGATCTGCCCGACGGCCCGCGTCACCAGCGCCGTGACCGACTGCTATGTCACGAAATATCCTGTGATCGAGATGACGATCGACAAGGCGTACGTCGACCGCTACACGGGCATTGACATCTCCTCCGACCGCATTGAGCGCACGCTTACGGCCCTCGGCTTCGGTGTCGACCGCACAGGGGACGTCTTCCACGTGACGGTGCCCTCGTGGCGCGCCACCAAGGACGTCACGATCCGTGCCGACCTCATTGAGGAGATCACTCGCATTTACGGCTACGATAACTTTGAGATCTTCACGGCCGAGGGCAAGCTTGCTCCTGTGCTTCCAGAGGTCTCCGCCACCGACGAAGCGCGTGCCAAAACGCTTCTCGTCGACCGCTTTGCCCTGCACGAGGTCCACTCCTACATCTGGTGTGACGGGCCGAAGTACCGCGAGATCGGCATTGCCGTCGAGGATAACGTCAAGATCATCAACCCCGGCACGCCCGATCACGCCACCCTCCGCACCTCCATGGCCCCCACGCTCCTTTCGTTCCTCGCCGAAAACCGCGGCGCTGCCGACAGCTACGGTCTCTTTGAGGTCGGCCGCACGGTCGAGGGTCTCCGTGAGGACGGCGATTGCAACGAGCGTCGCATTCTCGGCATTGCCCTTTACAGCCGCACCGAGAGCGAGGAGGCGGTGTTCCTTCGCGCCCGGGACATTCTCACCTCGCTCGCCCTCTCGCAAAAGCATGCCGAGGCCGTGTTCTCGGCGACCGATCCTCTCCACGCGTGGGAGCATCCCGCCAACACCTTCACCCTCTCGGTGGGGGGCGTGGTCTGCGGCCGCCTCTCGGTGCCGCACCCGACCGTCGGCGCCGCGATCGACAAAAAGGCAGCCATCGCCTTTGCCGAGGTCGATATGGATCTCTTCTCGTCGGCTGCTGCCGCCCCGATCCGCTACCGTGAGGCCTCCCGCTTCCCGGGCATCGACATTGATATGACCTTCGTCGCCGACCTTTCGTCGGTCGATTACACCGCCCTCGTCTCGGCCGCCAAGGCCGCCGGCGGCGCCCTCCTTGACAGCGTTTCCCTTGTTGGTACCTACGCCACCGAGGGAGAGGAAACCCTTACTCTCCGCTTCTCCTTTGTTTCGGCAGAGAAAACGCTTTCAAAGGCTGAGGTCCAGCCTGCTACAGAGGCGATCTCCGCGGCGCTCCTTCCCCTTTTGAAGCAAGGCCGGTGATTTTCGGCATAACCGAAAAAGGAGCCACTACGGTTGCTCCTTTTTCTATTGCCGCTTGCCACCGCTTGACGTACGCTATGTACGCCTTCGGGTGGCAAACGCCAATTTCTGCTCAAAAATCCCTCGGCCTTGGTCGGCTTCTCGGGCATAACCGGAAAAGGAGCCACTACGGTGGCTCCTTTTTCTATTGGCGCTTGTCACCGCTTGACGTACGCTATGTGCGCCTTCGGGTGACAAACCACAATTTCCACTCCCTATTTCCCGATCCCTGGCACTTTTTGTCAGCAAAAAGCCGGCACTGCGGTGCCTTCTTTTTCACTTTTTTACCTTCTTTTTTTCTTGAACTGCACAACAGCGCCCAACACAAAGACGAGGGTGAAAAGGATGAGATTGATGTGGAGGATGGGCAAAAGGCCCGAGAGCGCCATGGAGACGAGGTAGCCGCCCAAGGCCGATGTGACAAGGATCACAACGCCGCGCACAAGGCGCATACCGATCGAGGCGATGACAAACGCCTCAAGGACGGCAATGACAAGGGCGATGAGGGGGCTTCCGAGGTAGGCGGAAAGGAGACCGTAGCCGATGTAGAAGGAAGCGCCGAGCAGGGCGAGGAAGAGCGTGGTACGGAAGAGCTTGCAAGCGATCCAAGCACCCAGCAGGGCAAAGATGAGGATCAGCACAAGGCCCATCCAGGGCGAGGTCAGAAACGAGCTGAAAACGCCCGAGGAAACGAGGAAGTTCCCAAACAGCCCTCCGAGGAGCAGGCCCGTGCCAAACAGCTCCACCTTAAGGAGGCGGTAGCCGAAGAAGGCTTCAAGGAAACCGAGCACCGCAAAGAGCAGGACGGGGAGCGTCACCGTCTGTCCGAGATTTTGAGAAAAGAGCAGCGAGACGTCAAAGCCCGCACCGCCCGTGGCCGCCCCCGCTTCCTCGGCCGATGCCGTCAGCGGAAGGAGGATAAGGGCAAGCATCAAAGAGAGTGATGCGAGGGTAAGCTTTGCGAATTTAGACTTCATGGTGGCCTCCTTGGGGCGGTGAAATAGGAAAATTCTTGGCATAGGGGACGAAGTGAAAATAATCCCTTGAAAAATTATCTTTTTATGCTATAATGTATATATACACACGTATACACACGCAGGCGCGTTGCGTTGGGAGCCCTCGGGCCGAGGGTGGCTCCCTTTCATTATATCCCCCAAAGGCCGAAATGTCAAGGGCCACCAAAAAAAGCAAAAGGAGAACCTCTATGGAGCGCATTTATACCATTCCCGTGAATGAGGCGTTTGATGCCTCGGCGGCCGACCCTGCCTGCGGCTGCCCGATGTGCGCTCTTTACGCAAAGCTTGAGGAGGATGAGCTCGGTCTTATTCTCGGCGGCTCGATGATGGAGCCGGACGTCCGCATCCGCACGAATGAGCTTGGCTTTTGCGGTACGCACTTTGATAAGCTCTTTGTCCGCAAAAACCGCCTCGGCCTCGCCCTGATCCTTGAAAGCCACCTCGCCGAGGTGAAGGAAAAGCTCACGCCGCATGGCGTGGGGGCCATTTTCGGCAACCGCGCGGGCAAGGTCTCGGAGGCGGCAGGGCGCCTTGAGGGCTCGTGCTATATCTGTGAGCGCATTGAGCACAATTTCTCGGGTATGACGGCTACGGTCGCCGTGCTTTATGAGGAGGACCTCGCCTTCCGTAAAAAGGTGGAGGCCCAGCCGTGGTTCTGTCTTCCGCATCTACGGCGCCTTCTTGAGTGCGGCCGTGCCAACCTCCCCAAAAAGCTGTATGCTGACTTTGCGGCCAGTGTCATGGCCCCTGTCGACCGTTATCTTGAGACCCTTTCGGGAGACGTCAGCTGGTTCTGCAGAAAATTCGATTACCGCTACGGTGAGGAGCCGTGGTACAACTCGAAGGACTCGGTCGAGCGTGCCATTGCCTTCCTTAGCGGTAAAGAAAGGTGAGCTATGATCATTGAGCGTCTGACCATCGGGCACTTCGGCAATCTTTGCGGCGTCTCGCTTACGCTCGGTCCGCGCCTGAACGTCATCGTCGGCAACAACGAGTCGGGCAAAAGCACGGTAGCCGCCTTTATCCGTTATATGCTGTACGGCTTTGGCACGCAGGGGGCCGGGGGCGATCTGCCCGAGCGCGAAAAGCGCGTCAGCTGGACCGCCTCCTCGGCGGACGGCTCCATGGAGTTCTCGCTTGAGGACGGCCGCCGCTTCCGCATTGAGCGTGAGACCGTGGCCACCGCGCAGGACGGCCGCGTCGGCTACCGCGAGGACAGCCGTCTTGTCGACCTTTCGGACGGGAGCGTGGCCCGCTTCCGCTCCCTGCCGGGCGAGGAATTCTTCTCGGTGCCCGAGCAGGTGTACGTCAACACCGCCTTTTTCGATCAGTTCTCAGCCTCGCGCGTCCATGAGGGCGAGATGACGGCCGCCATGGAGAACATTCTCTTTTCGGGTGATGAGCGCGTCAGCTCTCAGCGCGCCCTGCGTGCCTTGCACGAGGCGCGCAGCTCGCTTTCTCACCAAAGCGGCGTTGGCGGTGCGATCGCGGAGCTGGACGCGCAGACCGATGCCGTCCGCACGCGGCTTTCCCAGGCGATCCGCCTCAACGCCCAGATCCACAGGACCGAGACCGAGCTGCACAAGCTTTCGGTCAAGATCGCCGATGCCGAGCACGAGCGTGACCGACTTGAGGGCATCGACAAGGACTACCGCAACTATCTGACCATTTGCACCTTCGACCGTCTGCATAAGGACGAGAGTGCCTATGCCGCCCTTGTGGCCGAGCACGAAAAGCTCCGCCGCGACAATGAGAAGGACGGCTTTCTTCCGAACGAGGAGTACCTCTCCGCCCTCGTCACCGCCGAGCGCGTGACCGAGATCTCGCGGCAGAATTATCTCCGCAGCGCCGAAAAGCTGAAAAGCATCAAAAGCGACACAGGCCTCTCGCCCGAGGCCGAGGAGCTTCTCACCGCCATAGAGGCGGCGGGGGGCGAGGATACCGTTGAGGGAGAGTACGTGGCCCAGCACCGCTCGGCCCGCCTTTTCCGCGTGCTGGCGTGGCTGTTTGCCTCGCTCGGCCTTATTGCGCTTTCGCTTGGTGTCTTTCTCATTCGCCCTCTGGTGCTGTCACCCGCCACGGCGCTTCTTCTGCTGCTGACGCTGACCTCGTCGGTGCTGGCGGTGCTGTTCTTCCGTAACCGCCGCCGCGCCCTCCGCGCGATCGCCGCGCTCTGCCGCCGCTTTGATGCAGCCTCGGGCGCCGACCTGCTTTGCAAGCTGAAAAGCGTCACGCACACCCACCGCCTTTTGGCCGAGCGCCGCGAGAGCATTCTCCGCGCCGAGGAGAATATGGACATCTCCCTCCAAAACCTCGAGACCCTCCGCCGTGAGCTTTCGGCTCTTGTGGCCAAGTGGAAGGGTGAGCACCGACTTGGGGCGCCCGACGAGGTGGTTTCGGCGATCAGCACCGAGGCCCGTGCCTTCCTTGCCGAGGACAGCCGCCTTTCCGAGGCGGTAGCCGAGGCCCGCGGTAAGGTCATGGCCCTGCGCGAGGAGCTTGCGGGCGAGAGCGAGATCGCCATTCGCGGCCTTGTCTCTCCCGAAAAGCGGGAGGCCATGAAGCGCATCAATTATAAGACCATTCTCGAAGGCCTTACTTACTATCGCGGCACCTGTGACAGCCTGCACGCCTCCTACCGCGCGCTGCTTGATGAGCTGGACGGCTATCGCCGTGAGGCGAAGAACCCTGCCGAGCTTCGCATGGAGTTTGCGGCTATGGAGGAGCGCACCAAGGTGCTGCGCCGCCGCTTCCGCGCCTACGGCATCGTTTCGGACGCGATCAACAGCGCCTCCGACCGCCTCCGCGCCGAGATCTCGCCCCGCCTTTCGGAGTATGCGGGTGGCCTCCTCTCGTTTGCCTCGGACGGGCGTTACGGAAAGCTGGAGGTCAGCAACCGCCTTGCCATGTCCTACGACGATAACGGCACGCTCCGCCCCCTGCCCAGCATGAGCGGCGGCACGAGCGAGATCGCCTATATCGCCCTGCGCCTGGCGCTGGTCGATATGCTGTATAAGGAAAAGCCGCCCCTCTGCTTTGATGAGAGCCTCTCACATCAGGACGACGGCCGCACCGAGAACATCCTGCGTATGCTGGACGGTGCAGGCACGGCCGAGGGCTGGCAATGCCTCTTTTTCGCCTGTCATGACCGTGAGGCCAAGATCGCCTCGCGCGTGTCCGACGGAGCTTTTTGCATCACACTGGAAAGGAGTACCGCACCGTGAGTAAGATCCTTGTTTTCGGCCCGGCCCGCGTTGTGGAAACGCTGACGCTTCCTCATCTTCCCGAGGGGGAGCTTACGGAGGGCACCTCGTACGAGACGGTGCTCGGCGGCCAGGGAGAGACTGTGGCCGTGGCGCTTTCGCGCCTTGGCGTGCGGAGCGTCTTTTCGGGCCGCGTGGGAGACGATTCGGGCGGTAAGCGCCTGGCGCGTCTTCTCGATACCGCGGGCGTTGACCTTTCGACCTTCCACGTCGATCGCTCGGCACAGACCGGCCACCTTGTCCGTGAGATCACACCCGAGGGGCGGTGTCGCCGCATCGTCTTTGGCGGCGCCTGCCGGCGCCTTACCGAGGAGGAGATCAAAAACGCCTTCCTTACCGCGCCCGATGCCGCCTGTGCTTCGGCTGAGCTTTCCCCGGCCCAGCTTGTCCGTATTGCGGACATTGCCGCCGACCGCGGCATCCCCTTCTTCCTTCTGCACACCTCGGGTGAGGGCACGCCCCCTGCGCTCTCGGCCCTTGAGATCTTTGTGACGGATGAGGCCACGGCCGAGGCCATGACGGGCCTGCGCCCCGGCAACGCCGACAGCTGTCTGCAGACCGCCATTGAGCTACAGAAGCGCGTGAGTGCCCGCTATTACGTTATTCGCCTCGGTGAGCGCGGTGCCTTCCTCTACGACGGTGTCTATTGCCACATGGTCAATTCTTACATCGTCCGTGAGACCGATGCCCGCGGCGCCGACGAGGCCTTCTTTGCCGCGCTCATCGCTGAGTACATGCGCCCCGAGAGGGAGATCCTGCCGGCCCTTTCCTATGCGGCGGCCGCCGCCGCCCTGGCCGTGACCCATGCGGGTGAGGCCGTCTCTCCCCCCACCGCCGAGGAGCTGTTCTCCTTCCTTGAGAGGAATTGATGACAAAAAAACTTTACGAAGCTGACGGAACTCCGCGCGGCGTAGCCATTGTTGGCCCTACGGCATCCGGGAAAACCGCGTTTTCCCTCCGCGTGGCAGAGGCGCTTGACGGGGAGATCCTCAGCTGCGACTCGATGCAGATCTACCGCGGCATGGACGTGGGCACCGCTAAGGCCACACCCGAGGAGCGCGCCACCGTGCCGCATCATCTTCTCGACCTTGTTGAGCCGACGGCCTCCTTCAGTGCCGCCGATTACGCCGCTGCGGCCCGTTCCGCGGTCCTTGACGTTCTCGCGCGCGGCCGCCTGCCCGTCTTTTGCGGCGGCACGGGGCTCTATCTCGAGGCCGCCCGTCTTGGCCGCCACACCGATCTGCCTCCCATTTCCGCGGCCCTCCGCGAGGAGCTTTCGCGTGAGGCCGCCGTGCGTGGCACCGGGGCCATGTATGCGGAGCTTGCCGCCGTTGACCCTGCGGCCGCCGCCGCGATCCACCCGAACAATCTCCGCCGTGTCCTGCGTGCGCTTGAGATCTTTCGCGCCACGGGGCGCCCGAAAAGCGAGTGGGACGGGGAGAGCCGTAACGCACCGCCCGCCCTATCGCTCCTCGTTCTCGGTCTCTTTCCCACCGACCGCGCCGCCCTCCACCGCCGCATCGACCGCCGCGTGGAGGCCATGATGCGGGAGGGACTTCTCGATGAGGTCCGCTCGCTCTATGAGGCGGGCGCTCTTGCCGAGGGAAGCACGGCCGCCCAAGCCATCGGCTACAAGGGGCTGGCCGCGGCCCTTCGCGGAGAATGCACGGTCGGCGAGGCGGTGGAAAGCATCAAGACCGCCACGCGCCGTTACGCCCGTCGCCAGCTCACCTGGTTCCGCGCCACACAGGCGCTTATTCCTCTTGACTGCGATGAAGGGGGCATCACCCCCGAGGCCGAAGCGCGCGCCCTTTCGCTTATCCGTGAATTTCTTTTCCGCCCTTAAACTACAAAGAAAAGAGTGTACCATGAAAACGACCGAATGGAAGAACGCTATCAAAAACGGTACCTCGGCCGCCTTCACCCGTCTTTACGCGGGGGACCCCACCGCCGTCTCGCGCTTTGTCGAGGCCATCACCGCCTTTGAAGAAAAGTACGGCAAAGACCGTGACATTGAGCTCTTCTCGGTGCCCGGCCGCAGTGAGATCGCGGGCAACCACACCGACCACAATCGCGGCTGTGTGCTGGCGGGCGCTATCGATCGTGACATCATTGCCATTGCTTCAAAAAACGATGACGGCGTTGTGCGCGTACAGAGCGAGGGCTACCGTGAAAACTGCGTTATCCTCAACCACGCGGCCTCCCCGCGCCGCTTTGATCGCTTCTGCTCCGAGGCGCTGGTGGCAGGCGTTGTGGGCGGCTTTCTCGAAAAGGGATACGCCGTCGGCGGCTTTGACGCCTACACCAACACCCGCGTCCTGAAGGGCTCGGGCCTTTCCTCCTCGGCCGCCTTTGAGGTGATGATCGGCACCGTGATGAACCACCTTTACAACGGCGGCACGGTCAAGGCCCCTGAGGTCGCCAAGATCTCTCAGTACGCCGAGAACGTGTATTTCGGCAAGCCCAGCGGGCTTATGGACCAAATGGCCTGTGCCGTTGGCGGCTTTGTCTATATCGACTTTGCCGATCCCGAGAATCCCGTCATCGAGCCGATCGACTTCTCGCTGACCGAGGCGGGCTATGCGTTGGCTATCGTGAATACGGGCGGCAGTCACTCCGGCCTCAATGACGATTACGCCTCGATCCCTGCCGAGATGCGCGCTGTGGCCTCCTACTTCGGCCGCGAGGCTCTGCGCGGTATCACGGAGGGCGAGCTTTTAGCCAACGCCGCGGTCCTGCGCGAAGCCGTTGGCGACCGTGCGCTCCTTCGCGCCCTTCACTTTGTCCGTGAAAACGACCGCGTCCTCTCGCAGGTCGCCGCCCTCCGTGCGGGCGACATTCCCGCCTTCCTTGAGGGTGAGCTCTCTTCGGGACACTCAAGCTTTGAATATCTCCAGAACGTCTATACCAACAAAAACGTGAAGAAGCAGGGGCTCTCGCTGGCCCTTTGCCTCACCGAGGGCGCCCTATCGGGGCGCGGCTGCGCGTGGCGCGTCCACGGCGGCGGCTTTGCGGGCACGATCCAGACCTTCGTCCGCCGTGAGCTTTCGGAGTCCTATGCCGCCCTTATGGATTCGGTGTTCGGCCGGGGGGCTTGCATGCTCCTCTCGATCCGCCCCGAGGGCGCCGTTCGCATCGCCCCGTAATCGTGTACCAAAAAAGGTACACAAATTTTGGTATAATGAAAGCGTAAATAAAGAATAAGGAGTATAGAGAATGGCAACGAAAAAAACCACCAAGCCCACCGCCGCCGCGGAGGGCAACGATAAAAAGGCGGCCCTTGAGACCGCACTTTCCCGCATTGAGCGCGATCTTGGCAAGGGTACCATTATGCGCCTTGGTGAGAACGCCGCGATGAACGTCAGCGCCGTTTCCACCGGCTCAATGACGCTCGACCTTGCCCTTGGCATCGGCGGTGTACCGCGCGGTCGTGTCGTTGAGATCTACGGCCCCGAGTCCTCGGGCAAGACCACGGTGGCCCTCCACGTCATTGCCGAGGTGCAGAAGGCGGGCGGTGAGGCCGCGTTCATTGATGCCGAGCACGCCCTTGACCCCGTGTACGCCAAAAAGCTTGGTGTTGACATCAACAATCTTCTCGTCTCCCAGCCCGACTGCGGTGAGCAGGCGCTGGAGATCGTGGAGGCCCTCGTGCTTTCGGGCGCCATTGACGTTGTGGTCGTGGACTCGGTCGCCGCGCTTGTGCCCCGTCAGGAGATCGACGGCGATATGGGCGACTCCCACGTCGGCTTACAGGCACGTCTTATGTCGCAGGCCATGCGTAAGCTTTCGGGTGCGATCTCCAAGACCAACTGTGTGGTGATCTTCATCAACCAGCTCCGTGAAAAGGTCGGCGTGATGTATGGCAACCCCGAGGTCACCACGGGCGGCCGCGCGCTGAAGTTCTATTCCTCGGTGCGTATCGAGATCCGCAAGACCGAGAGCCTCAAGAACGGCAGCGATGTTTACGGCAACCGCGTGCGCTGCAAGGTGGTCAAGAACAAGGTCGCTCCCCCCTTCAAAACGGCGGAGTTCGACATCCTTTACGGCCACGGCATCTGCAAATCGGCCGAGGTCCTTGATGTCGGCCTGAAGCTCGGCCTTCTCGAAAAGAGCGGCGCTTGGTTCTCGTATGACGGCCAGCGCATCGGCCAGGGCAAGGACAAGGCCCGGCTGTTCCTCGAGGGCAACCCCGATCTTATGGCGGCTCTTGAGGAAAAGATCAAGGAAAAATACTCGTCGCTCGATCCCGACGAGCCCCTGCCTGAGGGAGACGAGGAGGACGAGTTCGATCTCCGCGAGTTCGGTGACGAGGAATAAGCGTGCCTACCGTTCTTTCGGTCGGCTCGCGCCGCACCGCCCCCCTCCTTCTCACTGTCGGCTATGAGGGCGAGCGTGAGCCGAGGTGCTACGGCATCACCGAGAGGGAATACCTCGCCCTCGGCTCACCCGCCGTTGGTGACACGCTCACCGAGGAGGAGGCCGAGCGCCTCGCCGCGCTGGATGAGCGCCACCGCGCCCGTGCCGCCGCCGCCCGCATTTTAGCGGCGGGGGACAACAGCGCCCTGACCCTTACGCAAAAGCTCCGTGTCCGCGGCTTTTCCACCGCGCTTTCCGAGGCCACCGCCCACGAGATGACCGAGCGCGGCTACATCCGTGAGAGCGATCAGCTGGAGCGCGCCGTCACGCTCTCGGTCAATAAAAAGCTGTGGGGCCGCTCCCGCATTGTTGCCGCCCTTGGTGCCAAGGGCTACGTCAGAGAGGACATTGAGGCGGCCCTTGACCGTCTCTTGGCTTTGGGGGAGATCGACTTCCGGGAGGCCCGGCGCCGCCTTCTCGAAAAGTACCCCACAGACGATCCCATAAAGCGCCGTGCCACCCTTTACCGCTACGGCCACGGAACAGAAAAAGACGAGTGCTGATGCACTCGTCTTTTTTTCATACCTTTGCCGCTATATTCGCAAATGTGTAAATAAAACCTTCCAAAATCAGGCGTTCTCGCCGTCGCTCGTCTTTTCCTTGCGGAACACCAGGAGCTTGCTGAATACGTAATTGAGGATCACCACAAAAACGCTTGAGACGATCTTGACAGGGAGCGCGGGGAGCGAGAGCCGCGTCACAAACACAAACAGCACGCCCTCGGCAAACAGGAGGGTGGCCACACGGCTGGCAAAAAAGGAGAGGATCTCGCGGCAGTAGGCAAGAGCGCCCGAGGCCTCGGAGTGGAACACCCACACGCGGTTGGTGAGGTAGGCCGTAAGGACGGCCAAAAACCAGGCAAGGACGTTGGCTAACAGCTCGTGGAATGAGAGGACACTCTCAAAAAGGACAAAGGAGAGAAGGTCGATAAGGGTGGTCACTCCACCGAAAAAGAGGTAAAGGAGAGCCTCCTTGTGCGCCGAGTAAAAGGGGTAGAGACGGCGGAGCAGAGGCAGGGACATCACGCGGTCAAAGATGTCGGGCCTCGGCTCTTGGCTCGCCATCAGTCCTCCCTCCTTCCCATGCGGGACAGCTCGGCCACCGCCCGCTGGCGGTCGCGCTTGATGATAACGTCAAGGATGTTCCCCGTGGCAAAGGAGAGAAGCGCCGAGAGGAAGAGAAGCACCGCCACGATGAGCGTTGGGATCCTCGGCACAAGGCCTGTCGAGAAATATTCGACAAGCACGGGGATAAAGAAGGCGCACCCTGCACCAAGGAAGAGAAGGGCAAAGAGCGTGAAGAAGAACATGGGGCGGTAGTCGCGGCACATAAAGAAGATCGTCCTGAGAACGCGCATGCCGTCACGGATCGTATTGAGCTTGGAAACGCTCCCCTCGGGGCGGTCGCGGTATTGCACGGGGATCTCAACGATCCTGAGGCGCCGGTCAAGGGCGTGGATCGTCATCTCGGTCTCGACCTCAAAGCCGCGGGAAAGCACGGGCACCGATTTCACAAACGCGTAGCTGAACGCGCGGTAGCCTGTCATGATGTCCTTCACGTTCCCGTGAAAGAGGCGGTTGACCAGCCACTTCACAAGGCGGTTGCCCGTGTTGTGGAAGGGGCGCTTGTTTTCGGTATAATAGGTGGAGGACAGCCGATCGCCGATCGCCATATCGTAGCCGCCTTCAAGGACCGCGGCGCACAGCTCGGGGGCGTGCTCGGCGGGGTAGGTGTCGTCACCGTCGGCCATAAGGTAGCAGTCGGCCTCAATGTCGCGGAACATCGAGCGGATGACGTTCCCCTTGCCTTGGCGGTATTCGTTTCGCACCACCACGCGAGAGGGGTCGATCGACGCGGCGATCTCTGCCGTTCTGTCGGTCGAGTTGTTGTTGTACACGTAGACCGTGGCTGTGGGCAGCACGCGCAGAAAATCGCGCACCACCTTTTCGACCGTGGCCTCCTCGTTGTAGCAGGGGAGAAGCACGGCGATTTTCTTTTCGTTTTCCATCATTAACCTCCGTCAGAGCCAGAATTCAAGGAGCGAGGGAAGCGCGGGGGAGAGGCGGATCCAATAGCTGTCAAGCAGGAGCGTGGCGTTATGAAGGAGCGTTGCCGCAAGTGAGGCGCAGAGGAGACCGCGCCACCGCCGCGCCGAGGGAGTGCCCTCGCGGCCCGAAAGCGTAAGATATATAAGGAGGGCCGCAAACAGAAGGGGGAAGGTAAAGTCGGCAAAGTAGCGGTGCAGGATCCCCGCCATTTCGGCATCGGCTATGGCGATCACGATCCCCGCGGCGGCCGAGAGAAGGACGGACGCCAGAACACCGCGGTGCGAAAGGCGCACCCGATATCGGCGACAAAGGCAAAGAAAGACGAGAAGCGCAAAGGGCGCCACGGCGAACACGCCGCCAAAGGTCGGCTCCCAAATCGTCTTGCCGAGGTAATCGGTGTCAAGGTCGGAGAAGCGGATGAAGGGATAGGTGCTGGTGTACTTCGGCAGAGAAAAAAGATACTGCCACACCGCAAGGCCGAGCCGCCCGAAGCGGAAGCCCCGCACTGTCATATCGTTGGTGGTGAGGTTGTAATTCGCACCGAAGTCAAAGGGCGAGGAAAAGCGGATCGCGTTGTAGTACATCAGCCCTGCCGCCACCAGCGCGTAGGGAAGCACAAACGCGGCAAAATTGACGCTGCCGCGCTTGCTTGTCGGTAAAAGCGACCGATCGCGCACGTAGCGGAGAAGCATCGGTACAGAAAGCGCCGAGAGAAGGAGCATCTGCGGTCGGCACCCCGCCACAAGCGCAAGGCACAGTGCCGCAAGAGCCAGCCGCCATGCCGAAAGCCGCTCCCCCTCCGTGGCACCGTAAAGGAGCGACAGCCCCGTGACCGAGAGGGCAAGCCCCGCCATGATCGGCACACAGTAAAGCCCCGGGTAAGTGATGATCGGCACAAGACCGCCCGCCACCGCCAAAAGCACCGAAAGGAGCAGGCAGGTGAGGAAGGAGAGACCGGGGCGGTGGCGCAGGACACAGCGCCGCGTCAGCGTGAACACCGAGATGAGATAGAGAATGGCAAAGGTGAGAATGGCGATGTCGTTCGGCAGGTCAAGGCCGGTGATAAGATAAAAGGGAAGATAAAGGAGAAGCACGGGCACAACGCCGAAATAGACGTAGTAGCTTCCCTCATAATAGGCGGTGTCCCAGCGGTAGAATTCTCCCGCCTCGGCCGCCAGCTCATCGCGCAGATTTGTGTCGTAGGGGTTGTCCATCTCCTTCAGGAACTCGGGCGGCTCGGCGGGGTATGTGACCTCACCCACCGCCAGCTGGCGCGCCAGCGCCTGGTACTGATCGTGATAGGTGTTGATGTTGTTCCCAAGCCACTTACCGTTTCCGATGATAAAAACCGTACTGAGGATCAGGACAAGGCACACCCCAAGCGAGATTGCCTTTTCCGTCCGCTTCCCCGTCCCTATTGCGTATTTGTAAAGAAAACTTGACGGTCTTACCCAAAATCCGACAAAGAGAATGAGGAAAACGGCCAAAAAGCGCAGGAGCGAAAAGGCAAAGGGCTTTGGCACGTTAGCCCGTATGGACGTCACGGTAATGGTCTCGCAGTCCTCGGCCGTCAGCACAAGGACCAGCTCCCCACTCACCCCCGCCGTTTCCAGAAAGTGAAAGGCGGTGGAGGGCACATCGGGTGTGATCCTCCGTCCCCCAAGCGTGTAGATGTTGGCACTCCCTTCGTCGCTGGCGCTGATCGAAAGCGCGATCTCGATCGGTGTGCCGTCCTCGGCATGGGCCACAGCCACTATCTCCAAATTCTTAAGGGCCAGGTCAAGGTCGCGGTAGGTAAAGGTCAAGCTATCGCCATAGGGGGTGTAGGTGTCCCCCTCGCGATGTCGCGAGACCGGCTGGCGCACAAGATGCTCGGAAAGCTCGTACGGCGCAAAGCCGCGCGAGGAAAGGGCGCGGTAATTGAACAGAACCTCAGCCCCCGCGGCAAGAAGCAGGCAGGCGGCGAGCGAGGTGACAAGAAGGCGGCGTCCTCCCACGGGGTGCGCCGTAAGGAGCAGCCACAAAAGCGCAAGGAGCAACGATGTGAGCCACGCCACAAGCAGGGAAAAGCCCGTAAAGCGCAGGGGAGCCGCAAAATCACCGAAAAGGAAGACAAGGGCTACCGCCGTGCCGAGGAACAGCCCAAGGGCCCGCAGGTAGGGCGCGCGCCTTCGGAATGTTGCTGCGGATACCCTCGGCGGCGGTGTACCGCGCTGCCCGGAAAGACGGGAAATCAGGGGCGCGACCGCCTCACAGAAAAGTGAGAGCAGGGCGGCAAAAAGCGCAATAAAAAGCAGCAGCACGGGTCTCTCTCCTTTCAAAGCTATCGGATCTTGGCGGTGGTAAAATCTACTCCTATCATAGCAGTTTTTTCCTCCCATTGCAAGGGATGAGCCAATATTTTGCAGTATCGCCACAAAAAAATCACGTTAAGCACCCTTATACCGAAAGGGTTTTTGGACTTTTTTGTGCAAATTGCGAAATTTGGCGAAAAAATAATACCGATATGTGTTGAAATCTTCTCTTATTCATGTTATAATGATATATAATTAAATTTAAGGAAGGTGCGCTATGAAACGTACTCCCCTCGAGAAGAAGGTCTGGCTCTCGTCTCCCACCATGCACGGAGAAGAGCTTTTTTATATGCAAAGGGCCTATGAGACCAACTGGATGTCCACCGTCGGTGAGAATATCAATGAGGTGGAGCGCATGGCGGCCGAGCGCCTCGGCTGCCGCCACGCGGTCGCTCTTTCCTCGGGCACGGCGGCCCTGCATCTTGCCGTAAAGCTTGCGGGCCTTCGCCGCGGTGAGCCCGTCCTCACCTCGGATGTCACCTTTGCTGCCACGGTCAACCCCGTGCTGTATGAGGGGGGTGTCCCTGTCTTTATCGACACCGAGTACGAGACCTGGAATATGGATCCCGAGGCGCTTGAGCGCGCCTTCACCCTCTATCCCGAGGCACGCCTTGTGATGATGGCCAACCTTTACGGCACTCCCGCCAAAATGGACGAGATCCTGGCCGTCTGCCGCCGCCACGGCGCCACCCTCATCGAGGACGCGGCCGAGTCGCTGGGCGCCACCTACAAGGGCCGTGAGACGGGCACCTTCGGAACCTACAACGTCATCTCCTTCAATGGGAACAAGATCATCACAGGCTCCTCCGGCGGTATGCTCCTCACGGACGATGAGGCGGCGGCGAGCCGCGCCCGCAAGTGGTCGACGCAAAGCCGTGAGGCGGCGCCGTGGTACCAGCACGAGGAGGTCGGCTACAACTACCGCATGAGCAACGTGATTGCCGGCGTTGTGCGCGGCCAGTTTCCGCACCTTGATGAGCATATCGAAAGAAAGCGCGAGATCTACCACCGCTACCGTGAGGGCTTTCGTGATCTCCCCGTCAGCATGAACCCGTACGATGAGGGCACCATGGTACCGAACTTCTGGCTCTCTTGCCTCCTTATCGACAGGGACGCCATGTGCCGTCAGGTGAGGAGCGACAGTGAGGCGCTGTACGTCACAGAGCGCGGCAGATCCTGCCCGACCGAGATCCTCGAGGCGCTCGCCGCTATCGGTGCCGAGGGACGCCCGATCTGGAAGCCGATGCACAGCCAGCCCCTCTTCCGTATGCACCCCTTCATCACGCGGGAGGGCAGCGCGCGCGGTACCACCAACGCGTACATAGCGGGCGGCATTTCCGATGCCTCGTCCGATATCTTCCACCGCGGCCTCTGCCTGCCCTCGGACATCAAGATGACAAACGCCGAGCAGGACGTCATCATTGATGTGGTCAAGGAGTGCTTCGCATGAGCGCCGTCCTGACAGCGCTCCTCACCTCATGGTGGGGCCACGCGCTCTTAACACTTCTTGCCGTCGCCCTCTGGCTCCTCCTTTCGGCGGCCCTTTACCGTCCCTTCTTCAAGCGGTTTTATGACGTCGCGCTCTCGGGCCTTGCGATCCTCGTCCTTTCCCCCGTGCTTCTTTTGCTCACCGTCCTTGGCGCTGTCAAGATGAAGGGCAACCCCTTCTTCACCCAAAAGCGCCCCGGTAAGGGAGAGCGTATCTTCCGCCTTCTGAAATTCCGCAGCATGACGAGCGAGCGCGATGCGGACGGCAACCTTCTGCCCGACAGCGTGCGCCTCACGCGCTACGGCCGTCTCCTTCGTTCCACGTCGCTTGACGAGCTGCCCGAGCTTTTCAACATCTTCGCAGGACAGATGTCGATCGTCGGTCCGCGCCCCCAGCTCGTGCGCGATATGGTCTTTATGACCGAGCATCAGCGTGACCGCCACCGCGTCCGTCCCGGTCTTACGGGTCTGGCGCAGGTCAGCGGCCGCAACAACATCACCTGGGAAGAGAAGTTCCGGTACGACCTCCGTTACATAGAGCGCATCACCCTGTGGGGTGACGTTGCGATCCTTTTCCGCACCGTCTTTCGGGTGCTCCGTCGCTCGGATACCGTGCGGGAGGGCACCGTGTCGGACATGGACCTCGGTGACTGGCTGCGCGAGCGGGGCGATGTCACGGATGAGGAATACGCCGCCCGCCAGAGCGAAGCCCGCGAGCTTCTCGGTGTTTGAGGTAGCTGCTATGGAAAATACCAAGCTTTCGGTCTCCATGTGTGTGTACGGCGGTGACAACGCCGAGCATTTTGCCGCCGCTGTTGACAGCATCCTTGCCCAGACCGTGCCGCCCGATGAGGTCGTCCTTGTGGTGGACGGGCCCGTGCCCGAAGCCCTCGATGCCGTCATCGCTACCCTTACCGAGCGCCCCGATTTTCGCGTGATCCGCTTTCCCGAAAACCGCGGCCACGGTGAGGCACGCCGCGCGGGCCTTGCCGCCTGCCAAAACGAGCTGGTCGCTATCATGGATGCCGATGACCTCTCGGCCCCCGACCGCTTCGAGCGCCAGCTGGCTGCCCTTGCCGCCGATCCCACTCTGGCGGTCGTCGGCGGCCTTATCACCGAGTTTGTCGCAACGCCCGAGGACGTGGTCGGCACCCGCGAGGTTGCCCTTGACGATGCCGCCATTAAGGCCGACATGAAAAAGCGCTGTCCCATGAACCTTGTCACCGTGATGTTCCGTAAGTCCATGGTCGAGGCGGCGGGCGGCTTTATCGATTGGTACTGCGAGGAGGATTATTACCTCTGGCTCCGTATGGCCGCCGCGGGCATGACGTTTTCTAACGTCGGCGCCGTGCTCGTCAACGTCCGTGTCGGTGAGGATATGTACCGCCGCCGCGGCGGCTGGCGCTACTTCAAGAGTGAGCGCGCCTTACAGAAATACATGAGGAAAACCGGCGTCATCGGCCCCCTCACCTATCTTGAAAACGTCGGAAAGCGCCTGATCGTCCAGGTCCTTCTCCCCAACCGCCTGCGCGGCTGGGTATTCAAAAAATTTGCCAGAAAGGCGGTCTAAGCCATGCCGAAGAAGTATAAGGTCGGCTACACCACGGGGGTCTACGATATGTTTCATATCGGCCACCTGAACCTTATCCGCCGTGCCAAGGAGCAGTGCGAGACCCTCATCGTGGGGGTCAGCGTTGACGAGCTGGTGGAGGAATACAAGTATAAAAGGCCCGTGATTCCCTTTGCTGAGCGTGTGGCCATTGTTGAGGCCATTCGTTACGTCGATCGGGTCGTTCCGCAGACCTCGATGGACAAGATGCAGGCGTGGGAAAAGCATCACTTTGACGCCATTTTCCACGGCGACGATTGGAAAGGCTCAAAGCTCTATAATGAGATCGAGGAAAAACTTAAGGCCGTCGGTGTGGACATGATCTTTCTCCCGCATACCGAGGGGATTTCCTCGACCGCCCTTGCAGAAAAGAAGAAAAGCCAATGATCCGCTTGGAGGAAGAACGCACCTGCTGCGGCTGTGCCGCCTGTGAAAAGGCGTGCCCTGCTGCCTGCATCACAATGGGAGAGGGAACTCATGGGGGTCTATTCCCC
>JAZRAU010000017.1:0-39808 GCA_045634705.1 Eubacteriales bacterium
CGGGTGCCACTTTTGGCAAGGCGCGGTATCCGGCGCGTGGGGGTGGCAGAGTGGCGGTTGCCCCAGCCGCCGCGTCCGCCGCGGCAAACGGTGAAGTCACCCTCATAGGACATATCGTGAATGATGCGCCCCGTATCGGGCTCCTTGATAAGGGTTCCCGGAGGGACGAGGACGACAAGGGGCGCTCCGCTTTTTCCGTGAAGCTTGCCTCCCTTGCCGTTCTCGCCCGACTCGGCCACGAATTTGCGCTTATAGCGGAAGGCGAGAAGCGTATTGGAGCCGGGGTCAACGCGGAAGATGATGTCACCGCCGTTGCCGCCGTCACCGCCGTCGGGACCGCCCGCCGACACGTACTTCTCACGGTGGAAGGCCACGGCGCCGTTGCCGCCGTCTCCCGCCTTCAAGTGAACGGTAATCGAATCAATAAACATAGTTACACCTTATCGGGCATATCGTCGCCGCGCTGGCGGATCACCAGGCGAATGGGCGTGCCATGGAAGCCAAACGCCGTCCTGAGGCAGTTTTCAAGATAGCGCTGGTAGGAGAAGTGGAAGAGCGCCGCGCTGTTGCAGAAGATGACAAAGGTGGGCGGCGCCACCGAGACCTCGGTCATATAGTAGATCTTCAGATGCTTGCCCTTGTCGGAGGGGGGCTGAACGCGCGTGATCGCATCGTTCAGAAGATCGTTGAGCATACCCGTGGTCACGCGCTTATGCGCCTCGGCGTACACCTCAAGGATCTTTTCAAAGAGCAGTTGCGTGCGCTGGCCCGTGAGGGCGGACACGTAATAAATGGGGGCGTAGGGCATATAGGAGAGGGCCGTGCGGATCTTCCGGTTGAATTCATTGACGGTGGAGTTGTCCTTTTCAATGAGATCCCATTTGTTGACCACGATGATCGTGGCCTTGCCCGCCTCATGCGCGATGCCCGCGATCTTCTCGTCCTGCTCGGTGATGCCCTCGGTGGCGTCGATGAGGAGAAGGCAGACGTCGGCGCGCTCGACCGCCATCTTGGCGCGAAGGACCGAGAACTTCTCGATGCGGTCCTCGACCTTGCTCTGGCGGCGGATCCCCGCGGTATCGATGAAGGTGAAGCGGCCGAGGGGCGTTTCCACCTCGGTATCCACCGCATCGCGCGTGGTGCCGGGGATATTGGAGACGATCTGGCGCTCCTCCCCGACAAGACGGTTGACGAGCGAGGACTTGCCGGCGTTCGGCTTGCCGATCACGGCCACCGCCACGGCACCGTCCTCCTCCTCGGCCCCGTCCTCCGGCGGCAGGGCGGCAATGACCTCGTCAAGGAGGTCGCCCGTTCCCGTGCCGTGGATCGAGGAGAGGGCCACAGGGTCGCGCTCAAAGCCCAGCTCATAGAACTCGTAGTATTCGTAAGGAAGATCTCCCACGCGGTCGATCTTGTTGATCGCCACAACGATCGGCTTGCCTGATTTCTTCAGCATCACGGCGATGTCACGGTCATCGGCGGTCAGGCCGGCATGAACGTCGCAGAGAAAGACGATGACGTCGGCGGTCGTGATCGCCACCTCGGCCTGCATACGCATCTTGGCGAGGATCACGTCATCGGTCTTCGGCTCGATACCGCCCGTGTCGACAAGGAGAAAGCTTCTCCCACACCACTCGGCATCTCCGTAGATGCGGTCGCGCGTGACGCCGGGGGTGTCCTCGACAATGGAGCGGCGCTCACCGATGATCTTATTAAAGAGTGTGCTTTTTCCAACGTTCGGCCGTCCCACAACGGCCACGATCGGCTTTGCCATAGTTATCCCTCCTTATCGTCGGAAAGGAGCGCCTCGACAAGCTCAGCGCCGTCCTCTCCGATAAAGCGTACCCCGATGCCGAGGCGCTCGGAAAGCTCGCTCGGTGACATGCCGCAGAGGAACAGATCACCGTCGGCACGCAGGGTGTTGCGCGGCAGGAGAAGCACCTCGCCAAGCTCGCGGCCCGCTAACTGCTCGGCCATATCGTGCCCCGTAAGAAGGCCCGATACCGTGATGCTCTCTCCAAACCACTTATTCTTTATCGTGTAAACATGAATTGACAGATTGGGGTGTTTTTCGGCAACCTCCCGCGCGATTTTCTCGATCATCGGCGCGGAAGCGACCCCCGTCGCTATCGAAACGCAGCGCCCCCTTGCCCCGTCCCCGGAGGCGGTGTCGGGAAGCACGGCGGCGGCCTCCTCATAAAAGGAACGCAGCATGCCCACGCCGTTTTCGATCTGCGGATAGCCCTCGTAGGCCTCCTCCGGCGGAAGCGGCAGCCCCGCCCGCAGGTACAGCTCGTCCGCCGCATAAACAAGGCGCGAGCCGTGGGCGGCGCGGTGCGCTTCGGCAAAGGTCTCGACCGCACGGACAACCTCGGCGGCCTCCTTTTCCGTATAGGCCGTGAGGGGATACAGCCCCTCGCGGTGGGCGGTCAGGCCCGCAGGCACCACCGACACGCTGTCAAGCGCGGGGTAAAGGCGAGAGAGATCGCGCATTGAGCGCAAAAGCTCCTCCCCATCATTGATGCCGCGGCAGAGGACGATCTGGGCGCGGAGCGTGATGCCGGCCGCGGCCAGGCGGTCCAGGTAGGACAGGACCTCGCCCGCGCGCTTGTTGGCCATCATCCTGACGCGAAGAGGGGGGTTGGTGGTATGCACCGACACGTTGATGGGCGAAATGTGCATCTTGATGATGCGGTCGATGTCGGCATCCGTGAGGTTGGTGAGTGTGACGTAATTGCCGTGAAGGAAGGAAAGGCGAGCATCGTCATCCTTGAAGTAGAGGCTCTCGCGCATCCCCTTCGGCAGCTGATCGATGAAGCAGAAGATGCACTTGTTGCGACAGGACTGCTTTTTGTCCATAAGCGCCGTCTCAAAGAGGAGGCCGATGTCGTCGTAGCGCTCCTTTTTGATCCTCTTGCGGAAGGTCTTACCGCCGCGGCCAAGGGTGAGGACGATCCTCTCCTCCGCGAGGTAAAAGCGGTAATCGAGAACGTCGCGGATCTCGTTATCCCCGATCGCAAGCAGCCTGTCCCCCGCGCGGATCCCGCATCTCTCTGCCCGTGAGCGCGGCTCGACCGCCGTGATCTCTACCATAAAGCCCCCTCCTTTCTGCATACTCATTCAGTGTATTATAACACAAAAGCGCCCCTTTTGCAAGGGAGAAAAGAAAAAAGCACCTTTTTTCACGGCGATACCGCACGGGACAAACGAATTTGGGGCAGAAATCGCCGCTTGCCGCCCGAGGGCGTACCAAGCGGCGGCAAACGGCGATAGAAAAAAGGAAAGGAGCCAAAGCTCCTTTCCTTTTTTCGGTTATGCGCGAAGTCGGCAGTCCCGTTATCTTTCTTCTCGGAAGTAGGAAAGTCCGAGCGACGCGGGAGGTTGAGTCTCACGCTTTTTCCGCATGCTGGTCACCACCAAAACGATGATCGTAACAAGATACGGGAAGGTGGCAAAGAACTCGACCATACTGCGCGAAAGGCCGGGAATGATAACGGGGAGGATATACAGGCCACCAAAGATGAACGAGCCGAGGATCCCGTACGAGGGGTTCCAAAGCGCGAAGATGACGAGCGCAATGGCCAGCCAGCCGCGGTCACCAAAGCCGTTGTTCGACCAAATGCCGCCCATATAGTCCATAACGTAGTAAAGGCCGCCAAGCCCCGCAACGGCACCGCCGATGACGGTGGCCCCATACTTGTAAACGGCCACGTTGATGCCCGCGGCATCAGCGGTGGCGGGGTTTTCCCCCACGGCACGCAGATGCAGGCCGAGGCGCGTGCGCCGGAGGAGCAGGGTGACAACGACAGCAACGATAATGGCAACGTAAGCGAGGAAGCCGTAGGAGAGAAACACGCGGCCAAAGAAGCCACTGTCGCTTCCCACGATGCTTGCCTTGAAAAAGCGGCTGGTATCAACCACCGAGAGAGACGCCGTCTCGCTTCCGGCGAGCTTGGCCAGCGAGCCGCCGAAGAAGTTGCCAAAGCCGACACCGAAGGTGGTGATCGCAAGACCCGTAACGTTCTGGTTGGCGCGCAGGGTGATGGTGAGAAACGCGTAAATGAGCGAGACGATGCCCGCGCCGAGAAGCGCCGAAAGCAGGGGGATCAGAATGGCAAGGAAGCCGCTCATTGCCTCGGGAGAGGAGAGCGACTGCTCGTAGTAGAACGCCCCCATAACGCCCGAGATGCCGCCGACGTACATAATGCCGGGGATACCGAGGTTGAGGTTGCCCGACTTCTCGGTCAGGATCTCACCCGTGGAGCCGAAGAGCAAGGGAATCCCCTGCACCATGGCTCTTTGAATAAAGTTGGCAAGAAAGCTCATTCTCCGTCCTCCGTTTCCTCGCTGTCCTCGGCGGCCTCGGCCACTGCGGTCTCCGTCTTTTTTTGACGGAAGCGAATCGAATAATGAATAAAGAACTCACACCCGATGATGAAGAACAGGATAATGCCCGTCAGGATCTCGGGGAAGGAGGAGTTGAGACGCATGGTGGTAGCGATCTCACCGCCGCCACGAGCCAGAAACACGATGAGAAACGCCGTCAGCGCCATATACAGAGGATTGAACTTGGCAAGCCAGGACACCATAATGGCGGTAAAGCCGTCACCGCCTGCGGTATCGGGGCTGATGGTGTGATCGGTACCCGAAACGAGAAGAAAGCCCGCAACGCCGCAAATGGCGCCCGAGACGAGCATCGTACGGATGATGACCTTTTTGACGTTGATACCGATGTAACGAGCGGTGTTTTCGCTCTGCCCCACGACCTCGATCTCATAGCCCTGCTTGCTGTACTTCAGGTAAACGTACATCAGGGCCACGCAGATAGCGACCACAAGGATCGGAACGATCTCGGAGTACCCCGCAATGGCGGGAAGCTGGCCGTTGCGAATGACGCCGATATGGCCCGAGCCCTTGGGGTTTTCCCACACGGTGACAAAATAGCGCACCAGCTGAATGGCCACATAGTTCATCATCAGGGTAAAGAGGGTCTCGTTGGTGCCCCAGTACGCCTTGCAGACAGCGGGAAGGATCGCCCAAAGGGCGCCCGCCACCACCGAAAAGATGAGCATCAGGGGAATCATCACGGCGATCGGCCACCCCTTCATCAGGATCATGCAGGCCGCCGTAGCCAGACCGCCCGCCAGCACCTGGCCCTCCGCGCCGATGTTCCAGAAGCGCATCTTAAAGGCGGGGGTGACGGCCAGCGAGATGCAAAGCAGGATCGCAAGGTCGGAAAGCATCGAGAGGAAGCGGCGGAACGAGCCGAAGGACCCCTCAAACATCGCGGAAAACAGGAGAAAGGGGTTCTTCCCCGTGAGGATCAGCGTCAGGAGTGAGGAAACGACAAGCGCCAGAAAAATGGCCGCGGCGCGGATCGCGTACGGCTCCCAGGGGCGGAGCCCGTCACGCTTGACGATATGGAACAGCGGCTCACGCTGTTTTTTCTCGGCGGTCACACTCTTATTCGCCATCGTCGCTACCTCCCTTCGTCATCAAAAGTCCGATTTCCTCCTTAGTGGAGGTACGGGCGTCCACAAGGCCCGTCACACGGCCCGAGCCAATGACCAGAATGCGGTCGCAAAGCTCAAGCAAAACGTCAAGGTCCTCACCAACAAAAATGACGGCCACGCCCTTTTCCTTCTGCTCATTCAGAAGATTGTAGATAAGGTAAGACGAGTTGATGTCAAGGCCGCGCACGGGGTATGCCGCCATAAGGACAGTCGGTGCCGACGATATCTCGCGGCCGACAAGAACCTTTTGCACGTTACCGCCCGAAAGACGGCGGACGGGCGTGGCGGCCGAGGGAGTCACGACCTCAAGGTGATTAATGATATCCTCCGCCAAATGCTTCGGTGGGTTGCGGTCAAGGAAAAGCGATTTCCCGTAGGAATAGCTCCTGAGCATCATATTGTCGACGATATCCATATCCCCGACAAGGCCCATCCCGAGACGGTCCTCGGGGACAAAGGAGAGGCGGACGCCAAGCTCACGGATCTCAAGGGGCGTTTTATCCCGCAGATCGGTGTCCTCGCTGCCCTCAGGGCTACGGTAGGTGATGCGGCCGCTCTCAACGTGCTGGAGGCCCGCAATGGCCTCGAGAAGCTCACGCTGGCCCGAGCCCGCGATTCCCGCAATGCCGAGGATCTCACCGCCATTCGCGGTAAAGGTGACGTCATCAAGGATCTTGATGCCGTCGTGACTTTGGCAGTTCAGCCCCTCAACGAACAGGCGGGGCGCGGCGTTCTTCGGTTCGGAGCGGTCAATGTTCAGGGAAACCTTTTTGCCGACCATAAGCTCGGTAAGCTCACTCTCGCTTGTGGCGGCGGTCTCCACGGTAGCGATATGCTCACCCTTGCGGAGAATGGCCACGCGGTCGGAAATGGCAAGCACCTCGTGAAGCTTGTGGGTGATGATGATGATCGACTTTCCGTCGTCACGCATCTTACGGAGCACCGCAAACAGCTTGCGCGTTTCCTGGGGAGTCAGAACAGCGGTGGGCTCATCGAGAATGAGGATCTCGGCGCCGCGGTAAAGGACCTTGATGATCTCCACCGTCTGCTTCTCCGAGACCGACATTTCGTAGATCTTTTTCTTGGGGTCCAGCTCAAAGCCGTAACGCTCGCAAAGCTCGTGGACGCTCTCGGCGGCGAGCTTCAGATTATATTTCTTGTCCTTGATGCCAAGGATTATATTCTCGGTTGCCGTAAAAAGATCGACCAGCTTGAAGTGCTGGTGGATCATACCGATGCCGTGGGCAAAGGCATCCTTCGGGGATTTGATGACGACCTCCTCGCCGTCAATGTAGATCTCGCCCTCATCGGGGTAGTAAATGCCCGAGATCATATTCATAAGGGTGGTCTTGCCGCTTCCGTTCTCGCCGAGAATGGCAAGGATCTCACCGTGGCGGACGTCAAGGTTCACGTCCTTGTTGGCCACAACGCTGCCAAAGGTCTTGGTAACGCCGCGTAGCTCGATCGCAGGTAGGGTAGTCAACGCCTGTACCTCCAAAGATAGATAGAATCGCAAGGAAAGACAAGAGAGGCGGAGCGAAACGCCCCGCCTCCTGTCATAAGAGAATTACGACTGCGGTACGATGATACCGTCGATGATCAGATCGAAGTAAGGAGCCGCACGGAACTCGGACTCGGCAAACACACCGTCAATGATGACCTCGGTGTCGCCGGTGAAGCTCGCATCGTCGTGAACGTTGGCAAGATAGGTGGTGACCTTCTGCTCGTTCACAGTGAAGCTGTCGGTGTCGAAAACGCCGGTGAACTTGGCATTCTCGTCGCCAGTGATGGCCTGGAGAAGCATCGTCATCCGCTCAAAGGAACCAGACTTGAACTCGGCGATAACCTCTTCAATCATTTCCTCAGCACCCTCGGGAACCACGCCCGCCTTCTCGTTGAGGGCAGTCAGCTTAACAGAGCCCTCGGCAAAGCCGCCGCAGTACTCCTCGGGGATACGGATACCCGCGATCACCGAGTTGATGATGAGCTGGTAGTAGGGATCCCAGTCAATGTAAGAGGAAACCAGGAAGGTATCGTCGCAGGAGGCAGCGGTCGAGCCGTTGTAGGAGACGTTCGGGATGTTCTTCTCCTCGCAGGCACGGGGGGCACCCATGGAGTCGGCGTGCTGGGAGAGGAGGACGGCGCCGCCGTTGATGAGGGCGAGGGCCTTCTCGTTCTCCTTGGCCTCGTCGTACCAGGAGTTGGTGTACTCGACCTTCATCTGAAGCTCGGGAACATCGCCGTCCATCATGGCGGTCATGGCCTCAAACGCCATTCTGACGCCAAGGAACCAGGAGGTGTAGCCCGAGATGACCTCGGCGTAGGGGAAGGCACCGACGTAACCGACGGTGAGCTTACCGTCCACGATCTTGCCCTCGAAGATCTCGTTGGCAACATCGGCGGTGTTGTCATCGGCGTTGACCTCAAAAAGGCCGGCCTTGAGCATCTCAGCAAGCTTCATACCGGCAACCATACCGGCAACAAAGCGGCCCTCGTAGATCGAGGCAAAGGCGTTGTGGTAGTTGCCAAGACCCGAGGTGTGGGCCTTGGTGCCCGTGGCGTGGCAGAACTGCACGCCGGGGAACTCGGCGGCGGCCTTCATGATGTAGTCCTCATGGCCGAAGGAGTTGGCAAAGATGACCTGGCAGCCAGCCTCAACAAGCTCAACAGCGGCATCGTAGCAAGAGTCATCCTCGGGGATGTTGGTCTTGATGATGAGCTGATCCTCGGTGAGACCGAGAGCAACACGGGTGCGCTCGGCGGCATCAAGGAAGTTCTTGTCGTAGGTGGAGTTTTCGTCGTGCAGGCAGATCAGACCGAACTTAATGTCAGCCTTCGCAACGGGGGTGAGAAGCAGGGGAGCCTCTTCACCGCCGCACGAGGCGAACATCGCACAGCAGCCAACCAGCATGACAACGGCAAGGATCAGGGAAAGAATGCGTTTCATTGTTGATTTCCTCCAAAAGAGTTTTTATTATTACAGGGTTGTCCCCTTGTAATCAACGGAATTCACGATTATGTTTACATCATACAACAAAAGGAAGAAAAAAGCAAGTCCCTTTTTTGCGAAATCAGGGGGGGAGGACAGCACCGCACACGCGCGTATGCGTGAAAAGGGGCGAAAAATCAGGAGAGATCGGGGTTCGGCTCCTCGGGAACTTTTGCGGCCAGAGACACGTTTTTATAGCGCTTGTCCTCGGTGACCTCGGCGATGACCGTGAGGTAGGGCGGCAGGGTGAGGGGGGCGTCCTCGGTGGGAAGCTCGACCTCCAGGACCGCCGTCCTTTCCCAAAAGGGGTACACATCGATCTCCAGAAGGCGGCCACCGTAGGGGAGCGAATAGCGCCGCTTACGAATGGGGGAGAGGTCCGGGTCGGCCGTTTTGAGGAGGACCGCATACTCTTCCCTATCTATGATGCGCTCATCCTCCCTCGCCGTTATGGCCGTGATGCAGCGCTTTTCGGTGTGGGTGTATTCGACACCCACCGCACCCTCGCGACGGCGCACACGGGCGGTAACGCCCGCCTCCGAGAGAAGATAGGTCTGAGTGATGTCATCGCACACGGCGCCCTCGGCAAGAAGGCGATCTTCGCTTGGCAGGGCGATGAGGAATTTGCGCTCGATCTCAAGTCCCTTGGGCATACGGCAGCTCCTTTTTGCAGCATCTCCCTTAATTATAACGCCCCCACCAGAAAAAAGCAAGCATCTTTGCAAATGTCATTGACAAGCGATCGGATTTATGCTATACTCTTCCCGTCGGTGGGATATAGCCAAGCGGTTAAGGCACGGGACTTTGACTCCCGCATCTCGTTGGTTCAAATCCAACTATCCCAGCCAGAAAAAAGCACTTGCGCTCGCAAGTGCTTTTTTCAATGAAGCGCGCTGACGCGCATGAAAAATGAAGCAGGGCTTCGCCCTATGAAGCGTGCCAAGGAGAGGTGACACGCGCGCTTCACTTCATGGCGACGAGGTTGCCGCTTCATACAAGTCATAGGCTTGTGCCTCATATTCGTGAAGCGAATGCTTCATTTGTTCGACTCTAAGGTTTCGCGTGTATCTCATCACCAAAGGTGCATAAAGCCCCTCTCGGCGCGACCGACGGCAATAAGTGAGGCCCCTTATCGGAAAACGGCGCGATTTGTAAACAAAACGCGTTGTTTCCGTTTTCTGCCTTCCCCTTGCCGCTTTTTTTGTTGGAAAGAAAGACAGCACCCCTCGCAATTTCCTCATTTTTCACATTTCATTCTTGCTTTTTCCAGAAAAATATGACATAATAAATATGAACGCTTCCCCAAAAACAAAAAGGAGAAACGAAAGTGAAAAAAGAAATCGCACTCGATGCCAACGGGCATCGCAAATTCGGCCTGCGCGACAAGCTGGCCTACGCCGCAGGCGACCTCGGCTGCAACATGAGCTTTTCGCTCAAAAGCACCGTGCAGACCTTCTGGCTTGTCTTTATGATGCTGGAGACAGGGCTTCTCTCGGCGCTTCTGCTCATTGTGCAGATCTGGGACGCCGTGAACGATCCCCTCATCGGTACGCTCATCGACCACGACAGAAGGCAGTATAAGCTTGGCAAGTTCAAGACCTACATCTTCATCGGTGCCTGTGGCCTGCTTGTGGGCGGTGCCGCCGTCTTTCTGCCCTTCCCCAAGGCTCCCCTCGTTCTGAAGGCGGTGCTCTTTATCGTCGGCTACATTGTGTGGGATGCCTTTTACACCGTGGCCAACGTGCCCTACGGCTCGATGCTCTCGGTAGTGACCGAGGACGCGGGAGAGCGCGCCCAGCTTTCGACCTGGCGCTCGATCGGCTCGATGATCGGCAACCTACTCCCGAACATCATTCTCCCCATGCTCATCTGGCGCAAGGTGACCTACAACGGCAAGACCGACTTCCTCGAAAACATTGTGATCCCCGAGGGCTCGGAGGACAAGTTCGCCTCCGAAAACTTCCACGCGTATCCCGCGGGCACACCCAATGCGGGGCAGCCCTACGCCCCCGGTGACGAGGTCCTGAACCCCCTGACGGGCGACCCGATCGAGATCCTGCTTGGCGAGCGCGTCTTCTGGGCGGCGCTCATTATGGGCATCATCGGCTTTGCCTGCTTTATCCTGATGATCAAGCTCATCACAGTGCGCGTGGACGAGAGTAAGGTGAAGACCGCCGAGGGCGGCGGTAAAATGAACATCGTCAGTGCCTTTGGCAAGTTTATGAGAAACCGCCCCGCCGTCGGCGCCACGCTCGCCGCCATGGGTATGTTCCTCGGCATGAACGCCGCCACCACGGCCACCACGATCATGTTTGCCACCTACTTCCAAATGGCCTCGCTTTCCGGCCTTGTGCAGATGATCGGCTTTCTCCCGATGCTCTTCTTTATGCCCTTTATCACCAAGATCGTCAAGAAGTACGGAAAAAAGGAGTCCTCGGTGGTCGGCACGATCGCCTCGATCTTTGGCGGTGTCATTATGCTGATCTTCCCCCTCATCGGCAACAAAATGGCGGCCCTCGCCGTCTATCTCCTCGGCCTTGTGGTGTTTGGCGTCGGTATGGGCGTTTACACCTGCGTATCGTGGGCGATGATGGGCGATGCCATTGATTACAACGAGTGGAGGTTCGGCACGCGCGAGGAGGGTACGGTCTATTCGCTGCATTCCTTCTTCCGCAAGCTCGCGCAGGGCGTTGGTCCCTCGGCCGTGCTTCTTCTCATGGGCTGGCTTGGCTATCAGTCGAGCCTCGGCACGATCGGCCAAGACCCCCAAACGGCGCACAATATGTGCTGGCTGGTGGCAGGGCTGTACCTTTTCAGCGCTGTGCTCCAATTCATTGGCCTTGCCGTGATCTACAATCTCGATAAGAAAACGCTCGACACCATGACGGCCGAGCTTGCCGAAAGAAACGGCACGGCGGCCCCCTCCGAGGAAGCCTGAGCTTATGACTTTTTGAGGCTCCCCCTGTTTTGGGGGCCTCTTCCGAAGGAAAGGAAAACGTATGAGAAGCATTGTAAACCTTAATAAGGAATGGCTGTTTGTCAAGGACACGGCCGACATCACCCGGCGCGACGGGGAGCGCGTGGATCTGCCCCACTGCTTTAACGCGGTGGACGGTCAGGACGGCGGCAACGACTACTTCCGCGGCTCCTGCCTGTATGCCAAGACCTTACAGCGCGCCGATCTCCCCGCGGCCGACCTCTACTACCTCGAATTCCGCGGCACCAACTCCTCGGCCGATCTCTACGCAAACGGCAAAAAGCTCGCCCACCACGACGGCGGCTACTCGACCTGGCGGGTGAACGTGACGGAGGAGCTCGGCGACGTGTGCGAGCTTTCGCTCATTGTGGACAACTCGCCCTCCGACAGCGTGTACCCCCAAATGGCCGACTTCACCTTTTACGGCGGCGCCTACCGCGACGTGAACCTCATCTGCGTAACGAGCGCCCACTTCGACCTCGACTATTACGGCGCGCCGGGCCTTATGATCACCCCGACGGTGGAGGGCAAGGATGCCCGCGTGGAGGTGCGCTCCTTCCCCGTGGGGCTTACCGAGGGCCTGACGCTGGCCTACACGCTCTACGATAAGGACGAGAACGAGCTTAAAAGGATCGAGACGGCGGAGGACACCGTCACCTTTGAGATCCCCGACGTGCATCTCTGGCACGGCCGCCGCGACCCCTACCTCTACTGCTGTGAGGTGGAGATCCTCGGGGACGGCGAGGTTTTGGACAACGTGTGCAGCCGCTTTGGCTGCCGCAGCTTTGACATTGACCCCGAGCGCGGCTTTATTCTGAACGGCGAGGAATACCCCCTGCGCGGTGTTTCGCGCCATCAGGACCGCTGGGGAGTGGGCAACGCGCTTTTGCCCGAGCATCACCGCGAGGACATTGACCTCATCTGTGAGGTGGGGGCGACCACGATCCGCCTTGCTCACTATCAGCACGACCAGTACTTCTACGATCTTTGCGACGAGCGTGGGCTTGTCATCTGGGCCGAGATCCCTTACATCTCGAAGCACATGCCTCTCGGCCGTGAGAATACGATCTCCCAGATGAAGGAGCTGATCGCGCAGAACTACAACCACCCCTCGATCGTGGTGTGGGGCCTCTCGAACGAGATCTCGATCGGCGGCTCGGACGAGGATCTCCTCGAAAACCACCGCATCCTCAACGACCTTGCACATGAAATGGACAAGACGCGCAAAACGACGATCGCGGCGGTTTCGATGTGCAAAATGGAGGACCCCTACCTTCAGATCCCGGACGTGGTCTCCTACAACCACTACTTCGGCTGGTACGGCGGCGATACCTCGATGAACGGCCCGTGGTTCGATAAGTTCCACGCGATGCACCCCAATATCCCGATCGGCTGCTCGGAATACGGGTGCGAGGCGCTCAACTGGCACACAAGTGACCCGAAGCAGGGCGACTACACCGAGGAGTATCAGGCCTTTTACCACGAGGAGCTGATAAAGCAGCTCTTCACCCGCAGGTATCTCTGGGCCACGCACGTGTGGAACATGTTTGACTTTGGCGCCGATGCGCGAGCCGAGGGCGGCGAGAACGGCCAGAACCACAAGGGCCTTGTGACGATCGACCGCAAGTACAAGAAGGACGCCTTCTACGCCTACAAGGCGTGGCTCTCGGACGACCCCTTTGTGCATCTTTGCGGCAAGCGCTATATTGACCGCGTGGAGGACGTGACGAGGGTCACGGTCTACTCAAACCTGCCCGAGGTCGAGCTGTTTGCGAACGGCGAGAGCGTCGGAAAGAAGGCGGCCCCCGACCACTTCTTCTACTTTGACGTCAAAAACGAGGGCGAGACCGTCCTTGTGGCCAAGGCGGGCGATCTTACCGACGAGGGCATCATCCGCAAGGTAGCCGAGCGCAATATGGATTACGTCCTTGTGGAAAAGGGCGCCGTCCTCAACTGGTTTGACATCGACGCTCCCGAGGGGCGCTTCTCCCTGAACGATAAGATCGGCGACATCATGGCAACCAAGCGCGGCAAGCTTTGGCTGATCGGCATGGCACTGAAGCTTAAAAAGAAGATGAACGAGGGCAAGAAAACGGGCGACAAGAAGTCGGGCGGCTTTGACGTTGACCTTAAGGGAGGCCACGGCGCGGACATCATGCAGATGCTCTCCGGCTTTACCGTTTTGCGCCTCACAAGCATGATGGGCATGATGAACGTCTCCTTCACCAAGGAGGAGCTTCTTAAAATGAACAAAAAGCTGAATCGCATCAAGCGCCCCGTCAGGAAGGGTTGATTTTGCAAGGTTTTGTTTGCATTTTTGAATTTTTCCCTTTGCCGTAGTTGAAAATTGAGGAGCAAGCCGTGCGGCTTGCTCCTTTTTCTCTCATAACGAAGCTCATTTTCTCCGTATTTCCTCGGCATTATAGCATTGACAAGCGGAAAAAGTGTGATATAATCAAGATAACCGAGCTTTCGGTAATCTCCTGGAAAAAGCTGCCCCCCACACGGTCGGGAGGCAGGGAAAGGACAACTATGAATAACGACGGCACCAATCTTCTTTGGTACAAGCAGGGCGCGAAAAACTGGATCGAGGCTCTGCCGCTCGGAAACGGGCGTATCGGCGCCATGGTCTACGGCGGCGCCGCGCATGAGCGCATCTCCTTGAACGAGGACACGCTCTGGAGCGGCGGGCCCCTTTTCTATGAATGTCCGAATGCCCCCGAGGTCTTCCGCAAGGCGCGTGAGCTGGCGCTGGATCGCCGCTATCACGAGGCCGAGCTTCTCCTTGAGGACGAATTCACCAACCTCACCTCTCAGCTTTACCTCACGCTGGGCGAATTGCGCCTTGACATGGAGCATGAGGAGGCGGTAGAGGGCTACACGCGCTCGCTCGATATTTCAACGGGCGTTCACACCGTGGAGTACGATTGCGGCGGCGCCCACTACAAGCGCGAGTGCTTTGTCAGCGCCCCCGACAAGGTCATGGTGATGCGCCTCACCACCGACCACCCCGAGGGAATGACCTTCACCTTCTCACTCGTGCCCGCGCTGGATGCGACGGTCTCCCACTCCAACACCTCCGTGTCGCTGGACGGCAACTGCATGCTGGCCAACCACTTCTTCGGTGCCGATCCGCCCGTGCGCGGTACCCTCGACTACGGCGTGGAGGACAAGGACAAGGGCATCGGATATCACGCCGAGGTGCGCGTTGTCACCGACGGCAAGAGCGAGATGCGCTGCGGCTCCCGCGTGTTCGGCGCCAAGACCGCTACCCTCTACTTTAACGTCAGAACCAGCTTCAACGGCTGGGATAAGCACCCCGTCCTTGAGGGCAAGCCCTACCGCGAGCCCTGCATTGCCGAGCTGGACGCCGCCCGTGCGAAGTCCTACGAGGAGCTGCTTGAGGCACACCTTGCCGACCACAAGGAGCTTTACGACCGCGTGTCGCTTGATCTTGGCGGCGGTGACGAGAAGCTGGCCCCCACCGACGAGCGCCTCTACGCTCATGAGGCGGGCGGCGAGGATCTTGCGCTGTATGCTCTTTACTTCAACTTTGGCCGTTATCTCACGATCACGGCGTCAAGACCGGGCACCCAGCCCGCCAACCTACAGGGCATCTGGAACGATGCGGTGGTGCCGCCGTGGAGCAGCAACTACACCACGAACATCAACGTGGAGATGAACTACTGGCCCACGCTCCTTATCGACCTGCCTGAGTGCTACGAGCCCATGCTGACCATGATCTCCGAGATCGCGGAGAGCGGCAAGCGGACGGCGAAGGAGTACTACGATGCCCCCGGCTTCACCTGCCACCACAACACCGACCTCTGGCGTATGACCACCCCCGTCGGCTCTCACCGCCGCCACTGCGCGCTCTTTGCCTTCTGGCCGCTGGCCTCGGGCTGGTTCATGCGCCACGTGTGGGAATACTACGAGTTCATGGGTGACAAGGCGCATCTCGAAAGATTTTTGCCTGTCCTTAAGGGCGCGGCGGAGTTCTATGCCGCCACGCTGGTCGAGGACCGCGACGGCACCCTCGTTATGGCGCCCTCCACCTCGCCCGAAAACGACTTCATCACCGTGGAGGGCGAGCGCTGCTCGGTTTCCGCCTCGACGACCATGACGCAGTCGATCATCCGCGACGTGTTTGAGATCTACATTGCGGCCACCAAGGAGCTGGGCCAAGACGGTGACGCCTTTGCCGACGAGCTTGCCAAGCTGTTGCCTCGCCTGCGCGGCTTTGGTATCGGCAGCGAGGGTGAGCTCCTCGAATGGGCCGAGAACGTGAAGGAATACCAGCCGAACCACCGCCACATCTCGCACCTCTACGGCCTGCACCCCGCGCGTATGATCACACTTGAGGACACGCCTGAGCTTGCCGAGGCCTGCCGCACCTCGCTCATCCGCCGCGGCGATGACAGCACGGGCTGGGCTATGGGCTGGCGTATCAACCAGTGGGCGCGCCTCAAGGACGGCGACCACGCTCTGCGCCTGCTCGATATCCAGCTGAGGATCTCGACCTGTGACATTATGAAGATCACGGGCGGCGGCACCTACATCAACCTCCTTGATGCACACCCGCCCTTCCAGATCGACGGCAACTACGGCGCCTGCGCAGGCATTGCCGAAATGCTTCTGCAAAGCAAGCCCGACGGCACACTTGACATTCTCCCCGCCCTTCCCTCCGCCTGGCGACGCGGCAGTGTGCGCGGTCTGCGCGCGCGCGGCGGCAAGAAGGTGGACATTGCCTGGGATCAGGATACGGGCAAGGTTGAGGTCCGCGAGTATTGATTTGACAAGTACCGCAGAACGCTGTTCTGCGGTACTTTTTCTTGACATTCCCCCCGGCTTATGATACAATCGCTTTAGTACATTTTGAAAGGATCCTTATGAGCATCATTCTCCCCCTCATTGAGAACGTCATCATCCTCTTCGTTATGATGATTCCCGGCATTCTCCTTAAAAAATGCCGCCTTGTGACCGATGAATTCGGCAAGGGGATCTCCAACCTCGTTCTCTACATTGCCCAGCCCGCCCTGATCCTGTACGCCTACGTCGCCTATGAGGGCGAGGGGAACATCCTCATCAATTCGCTTTGGGTGCTTCTTTTTTCGGTGGTGGCGCACGTCATCTTTGCTGCGGTAGCACTCCTTTGCTTCCGCCGTGCCGAGGACGCCAAGCGCCGCATGCTCCGCTTTGTCACCGTCTTTGCCAACGCCGCCTTTATGGGGATCCCCCTCATCAGCGTTCTCCTGGGGCCCGAGGCCACGATCTACGCCTCGGTCTATAACATCACCTTCAACGTTTTTCTCTGGTCGCTCGGCGTCTATTTCTGCACCGCGCGGCGTGACGAGGACGGAGACGGCACTCCCGACGGCGAGGTGAAGCCGTGCTACAAGATCTCGCCGTGGCGAGTGGCTCTTCACCCCGTAAACATTGCGGCGGCGATCGGCATTCTTTTTCTCGCTTGCGGGCTTCACACCCACATTCCCGCGCTTGTTATCGATTGCCTGGATATGCTCCGCGCGCTCGTGGCGCCCCTGGCCATGGTGGTCATTGGTCTGCGGGTGGCGGGCATGAGCTTTCGCGGTGCCTTCCGCGACAAGAACCTTTACCTCTTCCTCGCTCTGCGCCACTTTCTTCTGCCCATGGCCGTCCTTCTCATCTTCTTTGGCTTTAAGCTTATCGGGCTTCCGATGAGTGAGACGGTAGTTACCGTGGTCCTTCTCCTTGCGGCCACGCCCGCCGCCACCTCCGCCACCATGTTTGCCGAAAAGTACGATTGTGACGCCACCTACACCAGCCGCACCGTTACGCTCTCCACACTGCTTTCGGTTGTGAGCATGCCCCTCTTGGTGATGCTCTCTGACCTGATGCTGAAGTGGTAGGTTTTGTTTACATAAAAGAAAAAAGAGCCGTTAAGGCTCTTTTTTCTTGGCTTTTTTGTGATTTAAGAGGCGTGCCACGGGGGGACGGCGCACCTTCATGGCCCCCACGGGGCAGAACTCCTGGCAGCAGAAGCAGCGGATGCAAGCCCCGCGGTCAATGATGGGGAGCTTCTTTTTCATGGTAATAGCCTTGGCGGGACACACCGAGGCGCACTTGCCGCAGCCGATGCACTCGGCCCGCTTCACATCGGGGCGTGAGGTGAGAAGGCGCGGTGCCAGCTTGCCCGCAAGCTTCCCAAGGGGGCCGGGCAACAGGTTTTGAAACTCCACGACCGAGCCGCCCTGGATCAACTCAAAATCGGGCACGCAGCACTCGCGGAAGGCGGGATCGACCGCAATGCCATCCAACCCCTCGGGCGAGAGGCCGCGGGACACGGCGGCGGTGACGGTGGGCACGCGCTCAGGCGCCAGGCCCATCAGGTGCGCGGCCACGATGTCAAGAGCGTACGGCGAGGGGGAGGCGAGAAGCGCCCCGACCTTGCGCGGATCACCCGCCGTGGGGCCGTTGCCCTCCATACCCACCACGGCATCAACAAGAGACAGGCGGCACTTCCAATATTCGTTGAGATCAACCAGCATATTGGCAAAGCGATCGGCCTCGGGATGGCTGAAGTGGTATTCCAGCTTCAGGGTGCCGGGGATCGTACCGAAAAGGTTTTTCACCGCGCCCGAGTAGCCCATCATGCCATGGGTCTTAAGCTTGGCGAAGTTGATGATCGCATCCGCCTCACGGAGCCAGCCGACCGCGGTGAAGTGGCGGGCCTCACGGGCTTCGGGAAAGTGGATCTCCTCCTGCGAAAAATCGCGGTTGAGGGTAGCTCCCACCTCCTCGACCGCCGTCATTCCCGAAACGCGGTACACGGTGGCCAGCATCGCGGCGTTGTAGGGGCCGCCCGGGCTATCCCCCACAACCACCGAGGCGCCGCGCGCCACAAGGCGGCGGCAAAGCTCGCGCACGAGCGCCGGGTGGGTCACACCCGCGGTCTCTGGCTTCATGGCACTGACAAGGTTGACCTTGACGGCCACCCGCATGCCCTCGGTGACAAAATCCAGCGATCCCTCGGGCAACAGGCGGTCAAACGCCTCGCGGACGGTCGCCTCGTTATAATCGGCGCAGGGGGCAAAATACACGCGGTTTTCCATAGCGGCTCCTTGTTTTTTCGTTACCTTTATTATAGCGCCGCGGCGAGGCAAAGTCAAGGGGCGAGGAACCAAGCAAAAGCCGCTGTCTTGCCGACGGCGCGCCCTCTTGCGAAGGAGGAGACCTACAAAAAAGCAGACCGCCGCCTGCTTTTTGAGAAGATACCGCTCCAAAGGAGCTGACCAAGTCTGCGGCTTGGATAAAGAAAAACCACAGTCGACACGACTGTGGTTTTTCTTGGTGGAGACAATAGGAGTTGAACCTATGACCTCTTGCATGTCAAGCAAGCGCTCTAACCAACTGAGCTATGCCTCCGAACGCAATTTAGTATATCACACATTTCCGAATTATGCAAGGCTTTTTTCAAAAAATTTTTCTTTTTTGAAAGATTTTCGTAAAGTTCACAATTCTGCCCTTGTTAATTCCGTGAAATTCGGTATAATTAAGGTAGAGAGAAGGATTTGTTCCGATCCGTCCTTGGCGATACTTGCCTTTGGGCGGCTTACCAATCTGCAAGGAGGTCCTTATGCGTATTGCTATCATCACGGGCGCGTCCAGCGGTATGGGGCGCGATTTTGCCAGACTTTTGTCTTACGAGGAGATCGATGAGCTTTGGCTGATCGCCCGACGGGAGGAGCGCCTCGTGCGCCTTTCAAAGAAGCTGGGGATCCCCTGCCGTACTCTCCCTCTCGACCTTTACGACCGTGCCTCTGTGGCTCTGCTTTCGGACTATCTCGCCCTTGAAGCACCCGAGGTCGTGTGGCTGGTCAACGCCGCAGGCTACGGCATGATCGGCAAGGTGCAGGAGCTTTCGCACGATGAGCAGGACCGCATGGTGGCGCTGAACTGCAGTGCCCTCACGGCGATCACGCGCGCGGTGCTTCCGTATATGGCAAAGGGAGGGCGCATCGTGCAATTTGCCTCGGCCGCGGCCTTTTTGCCCCAACCTGAGTTTGCGGTGTATGCCGCGACCAAGGCGTACGTTCTAAGCTTTTCCCGCGCCCTCAATGCCGAGCTGCGCCCTCGCGGTATCTCGGTAACGGCGGTGTGCCCTGGGCCCGTGAACACTGAGTTTTTGCAAATCGCCGAGGAGCACGAGGCCATGGCGCGATACAAGCGCTTCTTTATGGCAGAAAGCCGCCGCGTGGTCCGCTCGGCCTACGCGGGGGCCAAGCGCCGCCGCGAGGTGGTAGTGCCCTCCTTCCCGATGCAGGTGTTTTGCCTCGCGACCAAGGTGGTGCCGCACGGGGTGATGTTGAAATTCATGAAGTAAAAAAAGAGCAAGCACAACGTGCTTGCTCTTTTTGACTTTAAGAAAGCGGAGCTTTCGCTCCGCTTTTTACGTTATGCCCGAATTTAGGCAAGAAGCGAGGGCTCCCACATCGCGGGGGCCTCATAGCCGAGAAGGCCCACCACGGTAGCGGCGACGTTGGCAAGGCCAAAGCTGCCGTCATCGGCGCGGAGGGTGCGGCCGCCGCAGGGATCAAAGAGGATGCAGGGAACGCGGTTGAGGGTATGGCTGGTCTTGGCCTTGGGCCTGCCGTCCTTCGAGAGCTTCAGCTCACCCTTCTTATCCAGCTCATACATCTCATCGGCGTTGCCGTGGTCGGCGGTGATGAGGGCGGCGCCGCCAAGACGCTCAATGACGGCAAGGAGGCGCGAAAGCTGGAGGTCAAGGGCCTCCATGGAGCACTCGGTGGCGAGGAAGTTGCCCGTGTGGCCGACCATATCGCCGTTCGGGAAGTTGACGCGCAGGGTGCGGTACTTGCCGCTTTCCAGCTCCTCAATGAGGCGGTCGGTGATCTCGGCACACTTCATCCAGGGGCGCTGCTCAAAGGGCACGACGTCCGAGGGGATCTCAATGTAGGTCTCCAGCTCCTCGGAGAACTTGCCGCTCTTGTTGCCGTTCCAGAAGTAGGTGACGTGGCCGTACTTCTGCGTTTCCGAAATGGCGAGCTGAGAGATTCCCGTGGCGGTCAGGTACTCACCCATGGTGTTGGTGATCTCGGGGGGATTGACGAGGTAATGCGAGGGGATGTGCAGATCGCCGTCATATTCCAGCATACCCGCATAGAACACCTCGGGAACGCGGCGGCGGTCAAACTTATCAAAGTCGGCGCCCGCCTCAAAGGTCTTGGAGATCTCAATGGCGCGGTCGCCGCGGAAGTTGTAGAACACCACGCTGTCGCCGTCCTCCACCGTGCCGACGGGAGCCCCATCCTTCACAATGACAAAGGGCGGCAGATCCTGGTCGATGACACCAAGCTCTGAGCGGTAGGTGTTGACGGCCTCCTCGGCCGAGGCAAAGCCACGGCCCTCACCGAGGACATGGGTCTGCCAGCCGCGCTCGACCATTGACCAATCGGCCTCGTAGCGGTCCATGGTGATCTTCATGCGGCCGCCGCCCGAGGCGATGCAGACATCAAAGCTGCCGTCACGGAGCGAGGCAAGGAAATCCTCAAAGGGCAGGATATAGTCGAGCGCCGAGGTCTCACCGACGTCACGGCCGTCAATGAGGATGTGGAGGCGCACGCGGTGAGCGCCGTCCGCCTTGGCGCGCGTGATGAGCGCCGAGAGGTGGTCGATGTGTGAGTGAACGTTACCGTCGGAAAAGAGGCCGAGGAAGTGGAGCGTGCCGCCCGCCTGCGAGCGGCGGATCAGCGACTGCCAGGTCTCCGAGGCAAAGAGCTTGCCATTCTCGATCGACTGCGAGACGAGCTTGGCGCCCTGCGCGAAGACCTGGCCCGCGCCGAGGGCGTTGTGACCGACCTCGGAGTTGCCCATATCGTCATCGGACGGCAGACCCACCGCGGTGCCGTGGGCACGGAGAGAGACCGTGGGGCACTCGGCGAGCAGGCGGTCAAGCGTGGGCGTATGGGCGGCGGCCACGGCGTTGGCGCCGTTTGCGGGCGCAAGGCCGGCACCGTCCATAACGATCGTGACAACGGGGCCATTGACGGGAGTGAGCTTTTCGGATCTTTTGAGTGCTTGTACCATAACTATCTTCCTTTCGGGCGTCAGAGATCGGCGTCCTGAATGTATTTGTGTCCGTTTTGGGAAATGAAGCGCTTACGCTCCTGCAGCTCGTCACCGAGCAGGGTGTCAAACATATACGCCGTGGCCTCGGCCTCCGCGGGAGAGACGGCAATGAGGCGGCGCGTGGCGGGGTTCATGGTGGTCTTCCACATCATCTCAGGCTCGTTCTCGCCAAGGCCCTTGGAGCGCTGGAGCGTGTACTTTTTATCGCCCAGCTTTTTGAGGATCTCGGTCTTTTCGGCCTCGCTGTAGGCAAAGAAGATCTCGTTCCCTGCCGTGATCTCGAAAAGAGGCGACTCGGCAATGAAGATGCGTCCCTCCTTGATGAGGGTGGGAAGCAGACGGTAAAAGAGCGTCAGAAGCAGGGTGCGGATCTGGAAGCCGTCCTCATCGGCATCGGTGCAGATGATGATGCGCTTCCAGCGGAGGGAGGCGAGGTCAAAGCGGACGAGATCGCCCTTCACCTTACCGTCGATCTCCACGCCGCAGCCGATGACGCGCAAAAGGTCGCAGATGATCTTGCTCTCAAAGATCTTCGCGTAGGTGCTTTTCATACAGTTGAGCGTTTTGCCGCGGACGGGAATGATCGCCTGATACTCGGCGTTGCGGCCGAGCTTACAGGAGGTCAGGGCCGAGTCACCCTCCACAATGTAAAGCTCACGCAGATCGGGGTCCTTCGAGCGGCAGCCGACAAACTTCTCAACGCGGTTAGAGATGTCCGTGGTGCTTTGCAGCTTCTTTTTGATGTCCAGGCGATTTTCCTCGGCCTTCTCACGGCTCCTTTTGTTGATGAGAGCCTGATTGGCAAAGACACCCGCCTCGGTGGGGTTCTCGGCAAAGTAGATCTCCAGGCGCTGCTTGATGAAATCGGTCATCGCCTTGGCGATAAAGGTGTTGTTGATCGCCTTTTTCGTCTGATTCTCGTAGGAGGTCATGGTTGAGGCGCTGTTGACGATGACCACAAGGCAGTCGGCGATGTCGGCAAAGGTGATCTTCGACTCGTTTTTTGTATACTTCCCCTGTGCGCGGATGTATTGGTCGAGCGCCGAGGTAAAGCCGAGGCGCACTGCCTTGTCGGGCGCACCGCCGTATTCAAGAAAGCTCGAGTTGTGGTAATACTCGGTCCTGGCCGTGGTGTTGGAAACGGCGAAGGCAATGTCGGCCTTCAGCTTGTACTCGGGCTTGTCCTCGCGGTCACGGCCGCGCGTTTCGAGATGCCAGAGGACGGGGGCGGTGAGGGCGTTGCCCTCGGTGATGCCGCCGATGTAGTCCATAAGGCCGTTCGGGAAGCAGTAGGACTTCTCGGTGAAGCCGCCGCGCTCCCCCTCCACGCGCAGAACAAAGGTGATGCCCGCATTGACCACCGCCTGACGGTGGAGCGTGACCTCATAAAATTCCAGCGGAATGGCGATATCGGTAAAGACCTCAAGGTCGGGAAGCCAGCGTATGATCGTGCCGTGGCGCTTCTTATCGGCGGGGGTCAGCTCGCGCACCGAAAGGTCGCCGTCCGGCTCACCGCGGCGAAAGGAGATCTCGGAAAGCGTTGCGCCGTTGTAGGAGCGCACCTGCATATACTCAGAGGAATACTGTGTGGCGCACGCACCAAGGCCGTTAAGACCGAGCGAATACTCATAGGCGGCGCCACTGCCGTTATTGTCGTACTTACCGCCGGCGTACATCTCGCAGAAGATCAGCTCCCAGTTGTGGCGTCCCTCCTTCTCGTTCCAGCCAAGGGGCACACCGCGGCCCGCATCCTCCACCTCGATCGAGCGGTCGGCATACACGGTGACAAGGATCTTTTTTCCGTAGCCCTCGCGCGCCTCGTCCACCGAGTTTGCAAGGATCTCAAAGAAGGAATGCTCGCACCCCTCAAGGCCGTCCGAGCCAAAGATGACGGCCGGGCGCTTCCGCACGCGGTCCGCCCCCTTGAGCGAGGTTATGCTTTGATCGTTATACTCCCGCGATGCAGGCGCTGCTGTCTTCGGCATGGCTTCCTCCTTAGTTTGGATTTCTTAACTATAATAGTATACCAAATGCCAAAGAAAATGTCAAGAATTCCCCTGTGAGAAAAAGAGAAAAAGAAAACGGAGCGCCAGAAGAGCGCTCCGTGCGGCAAAACAACCGTAAATGTATGGTTAGGTTTACCTTTTTGTCAGTCCGCGAGGATCGTGATGCGGTTTGCCGTGATCTCGGTATAGAGATCGGCGATCCAGGCCAAAAGGTTGCCGAAACCCGTGAAGGTGGCGACAAGTCCCGCGACCAGCGTGACGACATTGCCCGACTCCGTGAAGCGGACAATGCGGTAGATACCGCCGATGATGCCGCCAAGCACGACCTGAAGCACAAGCTTCAGAAGACGGGGCAGGGCCTCATACATCTCGGTGATCTTCTGCGATTTTGCCATAATAATTCCCTCCTAAAGCATAATTTTTCTAAAATCAAAATCCGTAGGTCTTTTCCTTGCAGAACTCGATCTGCTCGCCGTCCGGTCCCGCCACAAAGGCCAGGCGCAGGGTGATCCGCTTAGGGGAGGATTCCAGCGGCTTATCGGTGGGGGGGATGAGCGAGGTCGCCCCCGCCTCCAGCGCCACGCGGTATGCCTCATCCACATTCTCCACGGCAAAGGCAAGGTGGAGAAGCTTGCCGTTCACGGCGTACTCATCTCCGCCCTTGGCAAACAGCTCGATCTTCGAGCCGTCACCAATATCCAGGAGCATGATACGCCCACGCCCCTCTCCCCACGTGACGTAGGGGGTAAAGCCAAGCGCCTTATAAAATTCGAGAGATTTATCAAAATCCTTTGCCACAATGGCGGCGTGGGCATAATGAATGCCCTTGATCCTTGGGTTGGCCATAGTCATTCCTCTTTTCTGAAAACTGTAAATTTTACACCCTTATATCATATCGCATTCCTTTTGGAATGTCAACCGTCGAAGGGGCTAAATGAGAAAAAAGTTTCAAAAAGGGCTTGACAGCCCCCTCCTTGTGTGTTATAATGTTCTCACAATGGGCGTTATGTCCCAAAAAGGAGAAATTGCCGTGCGTACAAAGGACGAACAGCTTTTTACCGTCATTATGAATTTCATTGACTCCTACACCGAGGAAAACGGTTGCTCTCCCACGGTGCGGGAAATTTCGGAATCCACCGACATCAGCCGTTCCACCGTCCAACGGTATTTGCAGGACCTGATCGCCGGGGGACGCGTGACCTCCAACGGCCGCCGCAGCTACGTTACGGATACCGAGCGGCTCTCGCGCCGCGATTTTATCCGCGTGCCGATCCTTGGCGCCGTGTCCTGTGGACTGCCGAAGTTTGCCGAGGAGAATATTGAGGATTACGTGCAGCTGCCCGCCGCGCTCTTTGGCACGGGTGACTTTTATATGCTGCGCGCGAACGGCTACTCGATGATCGACGTTGGCATTGCCAGCGGGGACTTTGTCCTCATCCGCCGCCAGAGCACGGCCGAGCCCGGCGAGATCGTGGTGGCGCTGGTGGAGGAGGAGGCGACCCTCAAGCGCTATTATCCTGAGCCCGAGCGCCGTCGCATCCGTCTGCACCCCGAGAACAAGGTGATGGATGACATTTACGTTTCCGACTGCGAGATCCAGGGGATCGCCGTGAAGGTTTTGAAGGATCTTTAATTTTGATGATAAAAAAGAGGTGCCCTCGGGCACCTCTTTTTTATCTTTTGGCAAACTCGGAAAGAACAAGCCCCTCGTTGTTTTCAAGGGCAAAGCGGATGCTCCACTCGCCCGTGAAGATGAGCAGGTCACGCTCACGGACGTCCTTCACCCATTTGGTGTCGGAGGTCAGGCGCAGGCGTGAGATCTCGGTAGGCGAGGCTTCCACATAGCGGATCTCCTCATGGGGCATGGGGCTGCGGCGCATTAAAACGCCGTACTCGCTCTTCATGCGGTGCTCCAGCACCTCAAATTGCAGAACGCCGACAACGCCGACCACCACGCGCTCCATACCGGCGCCCGGCTCAAAAAAGATCTGAATAGCGCCCTCCTCGGCGATCTCGGTCATGCCCTTGGCAAACTGCTTGCGCTTCATGGAGTCCACCTGCTCGATCATAGCAAAATGCTCGGGCGCGAAGGTGGGGATGCCCTCAAAGCGGACGCGGCGGCGCTTGTCGCACACGGTGTCGCCGATTGAGAAGATGCCGGGGTCAAACACGCCGATGATGTCCCCTGCGTACGCCTCCTCAATGCCCGCGCGGGATTCCGCCATCATCTGCTGGGGGCGCGAGAGACGGATCGGCTTCTCCCCTTGCACGTGGTAGTATTCCTCGTTGCGGTCAAAGCGGCCCGACGAGATGCGCATAAAGGCGATCCTGTCGCGGTGGGCCTTGTTCATATTGGCCTGGATCTTAAAGACAAAGGCCGAGAAGGGATCGGCCACAGGATCCACCGTGCCCTCGGTGGTCGTGCGCGGCAGGGGGGGCGTGGTCATCGCAAGGAAGGCCTTTAAGAAGGGCTCCACGCCAAAGTTGTTGAGCGCCGACCCGAAAAAGACGGGCGAGAGCTTGCCGTGGCGCACCTTATCGAGATCAAAGTCAAAGGAGGCGGCATCGAGAAGCTCCACCTGCTCACAAAGCTCACGGCGGCGGTACTCACCGATGAGCGAATCGAGGCGCTCGGTCTCGGACAGCTCACAGCGGGTACCCTCGATGCGGCTGCGGCCGCTGTGCGCGTCGGCAAAGGCGAGGATCTCACGGCGCTCACGGTCGTAAACGCCGTGGAAGTTCACGCCGCAGCCGATCGGCCAGTTGACGGGATAGGTGCCTATGCCGAACTCCTTTTCCAGCTCGTCCAGAAGGTCAAAGGGATCGCGGGCCTCACGGTCCAGCTTATTGATGAAGGTGAAAATGGGAATGTCCCGCATCGCACAGACCTTAAAGAGCTTGCGCGTCTGCGGCTCAATGCCCTTGGCGGCATCAATGACCATCACGGCGCTGTCCGCTGCCATCAGCGTGCGGTAGGTATCCTCCGAGAAGTCCTGGTGGCCGGGGGTATCGAGAATGTTGATGCAGAAGCCGTCGTACTCAAACTGCATCACCGAGGAGGTGATTGAGATGCCGCGCTGCTTTTCGATGTCCATCCAGTCCGAAACGGCGTGGCGGTCGCTGGCCTTGCCCTTGACGGCACCCGCCGACTGAATGGCGCCTCCATAAAGCAGAAACTTCTCGGTCAGCGTGGTTTTACCCGCGTCGGGGTGGGAAATGATCGCAAAGGTGCGGCGACGGTTGATTTGCTGTTCAAAAGTAAACAAAACTTAACTCCCTGATATGAAATATGGGTTAGAGTGCTTCAAAACGGCGGACACCGACGGTCATAACGATGCGGTAAAGGCCGAAGGCGCCGAGGCCGAGGACCGCGGCATAAGCGAGAAGGGCCACGGCGGTGGGCAAGAGGTAGGAAAGGGGAAGGAGGAGTAAGGCACCAAGGCCCGCGACGATGCCCGAGCCGAGCATGGCAAAAAGGACGGCAGCCCCCTGCTTGACGGGAACCATCTCGTTTTTCCATTCGAGCTTTGGGAACAAAAGGTTCATGAAAAGCCCGAACAGCGAGGAAAAGGCGAGGTAGGCAAGGAGCGCGGGCAGGGCGGCCAGCACGTCAAGGACGGGGAGGCGCAGAGCCACGGCGTAAAGCGCGAGGCTCGCGGCGGCCACGGGAACCGTGGGGGTGAGGTGATAGAGCGCCTTGGAGAGGAGCACCGTGCGCGTGGGCACGGGGGAGGAGCGCACCACCCAAAGCGAGGGCCCCTCAAGAGAAACCGTGCAGGCCGAGAAGAGGGCGGTGGACAGGCACAGCGTGGTAACGACCACCGCGGCGGGGGTGAGGACGGGCACGAAAAAGGGCACCTCGGCCAAAAGCTCACCGATCATCGGGCGGTTAAAAAGAAGCAGGATCGGGGGAATGAGCGCCATCACCATGCCAAGCCCCGCGTTCAGCATATACCCCGCCGAGGAGGTGAGGTGGGTAAGCTCACGGGCCGTGAGCGCGAGGAGGGGGGAGCGACGGGCGCGGCTTTTTTCCTCACGGTACACGGCGCGCTTTGCCGAGGGGCGTGCAAGGACGGTGGTGCGGAAGGTGCGCGAAAGCCACACAAACACGAGGATCGAGACACCGACCGCAAGGGCGAGGATCGCCAAAAGCGGCAAAGGCGCGCCGACCATGGCGTGACCGAGGAAGGCGAGGGGCGCAATGCCGTTCAGCGTGGCCGCAACCGAGGCAAAGTCCAGCGTTTCGATGTCCTCGGCGAAGTACCCAAGGCCGAAGCAAAGGACAAAATAGGCGCCGATGAGAAGAAGGGCAAGAAAAACCGTGAGAAAGGTCTTTCGCTTGAATTTGGCAACAAGGCGCGCCAGCACCCATCCGAAAAGACAGGAGAGGGAGAGGGCGAAGGGCGGAAGGGCCAAAAGCACAAGGATCGCCGAGAAAAGGCCGAAAAAGGTGATCTCGCCCACAAAAAGCCAGACGACCAGCATCGGGAGGGCCACCAGCGCGTTCAGAAGATAGTTGACAACGAGAAGAAGGATGAGGCGCGAAAGGAGAATGAGGCGTTCGGGGATCGGCAGGGAGAGAAGCAGCTCGTTATCGCTGGCCACGTACAGCTGGTTCTGGGTAAAGACCACACTGCCCACCACCATGAGAAGGAGCGAGGCCGCGCCGCCGAGACCAAAATAGAGGTGCGCTCCGCCCGCCTCGGCAATGCCCTTGCCGAAAAAAGCAAAAATGAGGACCGAAAAGCCGATGAGTGCCACAGCCACGTACGCAAAGAGCAGCATAAGGAGCAGGATCACAATAAGCGAGCGCCGCCGCTTTTTGGGAGAGGTTGCCGCGGCAAAAAGCGAGGCAAAGCGCATTTTGAGAAGCGTTGCGAGCATGTTACGCCTCCTCACCGTGGTCGGCAAGCTCAAGGAAGACCTCCTCCAGTGAATCGTTGCCGCGGACCTCGGCCATGGTGCCCTCGACAACCAGGCGGCCCGCTTTGATGATCGCCACCTTATCGCAGAGCTTCTCCGCTGTGTCAAGGACGTGGGTCGAGAAGAAGATCGCGCCACCCGATGCACAATGCTCACGCATCATTTCCTTTAATACGTGCGAGGCGCGGGGGTCAAGGCCCACAAAGGGCTCATCCATAAGAATGAGGCGCGGCGAATGCAGAAACGCCGCAATGATCGCGACCTTCTGCTTCATACCGTGCGAAAAGGCCGAAATGGGCTGGGCGAGGTCGTCCTTGATGCCAAGGCGTTCCGCAAGCGCCGAAATGCGCTCCTCGCGCTCCTCTCCCATACCGTAGATATCGGCAATGAAGCGGAGATATTTGACGGCAGTCATAAACTCGTAAAGGTCGGGCTGATCGGGCAGGTAGGACATCATCCGCTTGCAGGCGAGGGGATCCTCCTTCATGGAGATGCCGCCCACCGTGACCTCCCCCTCATCGTAAGGGAGAATGCCAACCGCCGATTTTAGGGTGGTGGTCTTGCCCGCACCGTTGTGGCCGATGAAGCCGAAAATCTCACCGGGGGCAATGCGGAGCGAGAGATCGGAAACGGCAACGCGATCGCCGTAGCGCTTGGTCAAATGTTCAATGTGCAGCATATTTTTCTCCTTTTTGCAAGGTTTTGTTTACCTAAAGAAGATCATACCGAGGACGGCTGCCGCCGCGATGAGAAGGATCGGAGAGGCCGGCTTTTTCCGCAAAAGGTGATAGACCTTCATAAAGACAATGAGGGCGGCGGCCACGATAAGCGCGGGAAGCGAAAAGGCTCCGAGCGATGTGGGAAGCGAGGGGAACAGCTGCTCCGCGAGCATATAAAGACCCGTTGAAACGATGATGCCTGTGACGCAGGGAACGATCGCCGCCAAAACGGCGCGCACGTGTGAGTTGGTGATGAAGCGGCGCAGGACCGTGGTGATGAGGATCATCACAAGGAAGGCGGGAAGCACGGTGCCGAGGGTGCAAAGCGCCGCGCCGAGAATGCCGCCGAGGGCACCGTAGCTTTCGTTGCCCATGGTGAAGCCGACGTAGGTGGCCATATTGACCATAATGGGACCGGGAGTGGACTCACTGACGGCCAGGAAGTAGGAAAACTGCTCCTCGGTCAGCCAGTCGGCCGCAAGCACGGTCTCCCGTATGATCGGAATAGCGCCGTACGCACCGCCAAAGGTGAAGGCGCCGATCTTCAGAAAGTTCAGAAAGAGAGAAAGGAAGATCATTCCTTGTCCTCCTTTCCGTCACCGTCCGTGGGAGGCGTTTTCTTCCGCGGAAGGTAGGACGAGGCGAGACCGAAGAGGGCCGCACCGAGGATCACGTACACCGTGGAAATGCCAAGCGAGAGGATGTGGTTGAGGAGAACGATGAGCGCCGCCGCGAGAAGAACACCGAGAAGCGTGGGGCGGCGGTCGGTCTTGCGGAGGAGCTTGATCCCCACGCGAAGAATGAGCAACGAGACCGCCACGGCAATGCCGCGGAAGGCGGCGGCGACGAGGGCGATCTCAAGGAAGCGGTCAAAGAAGTTGGCAATGAGAAGAATGATGATGAAGGAGGGCAGCACCACGCCGAGCGTTGTCATGACCGCGCCGAAAATGCCGAGGCGACGGTACCCGATGTGCGTAGCGCAGTTGATCGAGATCGGGCCGGGGGTGGACTCGGCAATGGCGAGCATATCCGCCATTTCCTCGTGCGTCATCCAAGAGTTTTTTGTCACACACTCGTCCTCAATCAGAGAGATCATGGCGTATCCGCCACCAAAGGTGAAGGCGCCGATCTTGAAAAACGTGAAGAAAAGGCGCCAAAGCTCCCGAAGCTTGTTCATAGGGGTTCCTTTCGCATAATAGGATTATCGTTCCAAACCTCTTTATTTTATCACAGAAGGAATTTTTTTGCAAGCCCCCGCACCGATTTTCCGCGCCTCTCCTCTCCTTGTGCGGGGTGGCGAAGGATTTTTTTGAATTTTTTTGTTTCAACACTTGCATAAAGCGGAGAAATGTGCTATTATTATTTCATTCCATAAGGCGGTGTACCGTCTATATAGTAACAAAGGAGTATTCTTATTATGGCATTCAAGATCAAAGCTCTTGAGGAGCTGATGCAGACCGTAGAACAGCGCAACCCCGGCGAGCCTGAGTTTCATCAGGCCGTGCGTGAGGTGCTGGAATCGCTCGAGCCCGTGGTGGAAAAGAGCCCTGAGTACCTTGAGAGCGGCGTTCTGGCTATGATGGTTGAGCCCGAGCGCATCATTAAGTTCCGCGTTCCGTGGGTGGATGACAACGGCCAGGTGCAGGTCAACCGCGGCTACCGTATCCAGTTCAACAGCGCGATCGGCCCCTACAAGGGCGGTCTCCGCTTCCACCCCTCGGTCAACGAGAGCATTATCAAGTTCCTCGGCTTTGAGCAGACCTTCAAGAATTCGCTCACCGGCCTCCCCATGGGCGGCGGCAAGGGCGGTGCCGACTTTGACCCCAAGGGCAAGTCGGACGGAGAGGTCATGCGCTTCTGCCAGAGCTTTATGACCGAGCTTGCAAAGCACATCGGTGCCGATACCGACGTTCCTGCGGGCGACATCGGCGTTGGCGCGCGTGAGATCGGCTACCTCTACGGCCAGTACAAGCGCCTCCGCAACGAGTTTACCGGCGTTCTGACGGGTAAGGGCCGTTCCTACGGCGGCTCGCTCATCCGTCCCGAGGCGACCGGCTACGGCGCCGTTTATTACCTCGTTGAGCTTCTGAAGACCTACGGTGAGTCCATTGAGGGCAAGACCGTTGCCGTCTCGGGCTACGGTAACGTGGCTTGGGGTACGGTCAAGAAGATCACCGAGCTTGGCGGTAAGGTCGTCACGATCTCGGGACCTGACGGCTACATCTACGATAAGGACGGTATCTCTACCGAGGAGAAGATCAATTACCTCCTTGAGATGCGCGCCTCCTGCCGCAACCGCGTGCAGGACTATGCCGAGAAGTTCGGTGTTCCCTACTTCGCCGGCAAGAAGGCCTGGTGCGAGAAGGTGGACGTGGTCATGCCCTGCGCCACCCAGAATGAGGTGGGCCTTGACGATGCCAAGGATATTGTTAAGAACGGCGTGAAGTTCTACGTTGAGGTCTCCAATATGCCCACGACCAACGAAGCCATGGCCTACCTGAAGGCAAACGGCGTTGTGATCGCCCCCTCCAAGGCGGTCAACGCGGGTGGCGTTTCGGTCTCCGGCCTTGAGATGTCCCAGAACTCGATGCGCTACTCCTGGACGGCCGAGGAGGTCGATGCCAAGCTTCAGCAGATCATGAAGGACATCTACCAAAGCTCCGTGGCCGCCGCCAAGAAGTACGGTATGGAGGGCGACCTTGTGGCCGGCGCCAACATTGCGGGCTTCCTTAAGGTGGCCGATGCCATGATGGCCTACGGCGTGGTCTGATTTGGGGCTTCGGATTTCGGCATAAACGCAAACAAAAGGGTTATATGGCTTTTGCTGTGTCACCCTTTTTTTGCATCTTCGTGATTTGTTTTCGTTTTGCGGTTGAAAAACTCCGTTTTTCTTCCAAATCCATTCTATTTTGTTTGCTATCTCCGCTCGCTCACATCGACGTACCCTTGTACGCCTTCTGCTCGCGATCGAAGATTTCTGCTCGGAATCCGCGCGCCCCGGCTTTCGGATTTCGGCATAAACGCAAGCAAAAGGGTTATATGGCTTTTGCCGTGTAACCCTTTTTTTGCATCTTCGTGATTTGTTTTCGTTTTGCGGTTGAAAAACTCCGTTTTTCTTCCAAATCCATTCTATTTTGTATGCTATCTCCGCACGCTCACATCGACGTACCCTTGTACGCCTTCTGCTCGCGATCGAAGATTTCTGCTCGGAATCCGCGCGCCCCGGCTTTCGGATTTCGGCATAAACGCAAGCAAAAAGAGGTGCTCTGTTTCGGCAGAGTGCCTCTTTTTTGCATCTTCGCAGCTCGTTTTTTACGCGCGGGCGCGACTTTTCCTTTTACTTCTTGACTTTTTGGTAAAACTATGCTATACTACGTAGCGTAAAAGGGAGTAGCGAACGCGCTTGCGCGTTTCGGCAGACGTCATCACGGCCACTCGGTCCGTTTGCCGACCTCTGGTGCCAGACTTTTGCGACAGGTGTCGTAAAGGTCGTTTTTTTTAGAAGATCCACTATTTTATTTTAAGGAGAGTTCGAATGAAGCAAGATTTCTACTCGCTCACCGAGGAGGAGACCCTATCTGCGGTCGCCTCGTGCCACGAGGGTCTTTCCGATGAGGAGGCCGCGCGCCGCCTTGAGGAAAACGGCCGTAACAAGCTGGCCGAGGGAAAAAAGACGCCCATCTGGAAGCGCTTCCTCGCTCAGCTGGCCGATCCGATGATCCTCATTCTTCTGGTCGCGGCCGGCATCTCGCTGGCGATCGCGCTGGCGGAGGGCGGCGGTGAGATCGCCGATGTGATCATCATTCTTTCTGTTGTCATCATCAACGCCGTGCTTGGCGTTGTGCAGGAATCCAAGGCCGAGGCCGCGATCGAGGCCTTAAAGCAAATGACCGCCGCCACCACCAAGGTTCTGCGTGGGGGCAAGCAGCTCACCGTCAAGAGCGAGGAGCTGGTCGTCGGTGACGTGATCCTTCTGGAGGCGGGCGACGCCGTTCCCGCCGATGCGCGCCTTTTGGAGTGCGCCTCGCTGAAGTGCGAGGAGGCCGCCATGACGGGCGAATCGGTGCCTGTCGAGAAGAGCGTTTCCGCGATCCCGCCGCGTGAGGACGGGCGCGAGATCCCTCTCGGCGACCGCAAGAGCATGGTCTATATGGGCGGCACCGCCGTTTACGGCCGCGCCCGCGCCGTAGTCACCGCCACCGGCATGGACACCGAAATGGGTAAGATCGCGGGGGCGCTGGCCGAGGCCAAGGAGGAGAAAACTCCCCTCCAGCTGAAGCTTTCGCAGTTATCGAAGATCCTCACCTATGTGGTGCTGGGCATCTGCGCCTTCATCTTCCTCTTCCAGCTCCTCGCCACGGGCGATTTCGGCTGGGGCGCGATCCTTGACACCTTCATCATTGCCGTCAGCCTGGCCGTGGCCGCCATTCCCGAGGGCCTTGCCGCCGTTGTGACCATTGAGCTTTCGATCGGCGTTACGCGTATGTCAAAGAAGGGCGCTGTGATCCGCAAGATGTCGGCCGTGGAGACGCTCGGCTGCACCGAGATCATCTGCTCGGATAAGACCGGAACCCTCACCCAGAACAAGATGACGGTCGTTGAGACCGCCCTGACGGGGAACGAGGCGCTCCTTGCCCGTGCCATGGCGCTGGCGAGCGATGCCACCCCCGGTGAGGGTGGCGATGCCGTCGGTGAGCCGACCGAGTGCGCGCTTGTCAACTTTGCCGGCAAGGTCGGCCCCGATAAGAATGCCCTCTCCGCCGAGGCCCCCCGCATCGGCGAGATCCCGTTTGACTCCGACCGTAAGATGATGACGACGGTCTGCCGCACGGCGGACGGCCTTGTGCAGTACACGAAGGGCGCCCCCGACGAGATCCTTGCCCGCTGCACCGCTATCGACGACGGCACGGGCGCCCGCCCGATGACCGATGCCGACCGTGAGGCGGTCCTTGCCGCCAACAAGGGTATGGCCGACCGCGCCCTGCGCGTTCTGGCCGCGGCCTACAAGCCGCTCACCGCCGAGCCGACCGACTACTCCTCCGCCGCCATGGAGTGCGAGCTTGTTTTCTGCGGCCTTACCGGTATGATCGACCCCGTCCGCCCCGAGGTGAAGGACGCGATCAACGAGTGCCGCACCGCGGGCATCCGCCCCATTATGATCACGGGCGACCACAAGGACACCGCCGTGGCCATTGCCACCGAGCTTGGCATCATCTCCTCGCCCGAGGAGGCCATTACGGGTGCCGAGCTGAACGAGATCTCGGACGCCGACTTTGCCGAGGGCGTGACCAAGTATTCGGTCTACGCCCGCGTTCAGCCCGAGCATAAGCTCCGCATCGTGCGGGCCTGGCGCCAAAAGGATAAAGTGACCGCCATGACGGGCGACGGCGTGAACGACGCCCCCTCCATTAAGGGCGCCGACATCGGCGTGGGTATGGGCATCACGGGCACCGACGTGACGAAGAACGTGGCCGATATGATCCTGGCCGACGATAACTTTGCCACGATCGTCGGGGCCGCCGAGGAGGGCCGCCGCATCTACGACAACATCCGCCGTGCGATCCGCTTCCTCCTGTCCTCGAACCTTGCCGAGGTGGTGGGCATCTTCATCTTTACCGTGCTGGGGCTCTTCATTGACGGCCTTGGCCCCGCGCTCCTTTTGCCGACGCACATTCTCTTTGTCAACCTCATCACCGACTCGCTCCCCGCGCTGGCGCTGGGCATGGAGGCCGCCGAGGCCAACATCATGAACCGCCCGCCGCGGAGGAAGAACGAAGGCATTTTTGCCGGTGGTATGGCCTTTGACATCGCCTACGAGGGGCTATTCATCGGTCTTTTGACGCTGGCGGCCTACCTCATCGGCCATTTCCTGCATCCCACGGGCGGTGACGGCACGACCATGGCCTTCCTCACCCTCTCGATGGCCGAGATCTTCCACTCCTACAACATGCGCTCTGAGCGCGGCTCGATCTTCTCGGTCAAGTCGCACAACAAGCTCCTCTTTGGGGCTATGGCGCTGGCCTTTGTGCTGACGCTTGGCGTGATCTATATCCCCTTCCTGGCAAACGCCTTTAACTTCACCCCCGTCTCTCTCGGTGAGTATGCGATCGCCCTCGGTCTTGCTCTCTCGGTCCTGCCTGTGGTTGAGCTTGTGAAGCTTGTGCGCCGCCGCATCGGAAAATAATGAACGTTTACGACTTTGATAAGACCATTTATCCGAAGGACTCGACGAACGAATTTTACCTCGTGTGCCTTCTCCGCCACCCCTCGTTTCTTCTCGACCTGCCCCGTGCGCTTGTGGCCTATCTCCGCCACCGCCGCGGCAAGCTGACCGACGAGGGGCTGCGTGAGGTGGTGTTCTCCTCCTTCCGTCGGATCCGTGATCTTGACGCCGAGATCGAGCGCTTCTGGGAGAAGCGGGCCGAGCGGCTGTTTCCTTATTACAAGGAAAACCGCCGTGACGATGACGTGGTCATCTCGGCCTCGCCCGAGTTTGTCCTGCGCCCGATCGCGCGGCGTGCCGCCTTTGGCACGCTGATCGCCTCGGATTTTGACCCACGCACCGACCGCTACACGCGCCCCCGCTGCTACGGCGAGGAAAAGCCCCGCCGCTTTTACGAGGTCTTTCCCGAGGGTGAGGTGGACTGCTTTTATTCCGACTCGCTCTCCGACACGCCCATGGCGCGCCTCGCGAAGACGGCCTACATCGTAAACCCCGACGGCTCGCTCACCCCCTGGCCGAGCGATAAATTATGAAAAAAGAGCGCTTTTGGCGCTCTTTTTTCGCATTTATATATTGACAAAATCCCCAAAAAGCCTTATAATATATACGGTTAGCATAGGCTAACCGATGCCGCCGCCGAGGCTGCTTGGCGGCAAGACATAGGAGCTTTTTATGAAAACCCTGAAGGAAATCCCTATCGGCGGCCATGCGCGCGTTGTGCGGTTGCATGGGGAGGGCGCGCTCCGGCGGCGCCTGATGGACATGGGCATCACCCGCGGCACCGAGGTCACGGTCCGCAAGCTGGCGCCCCTCGGCGACCCCATGGAGATCACCGTACGCGGCTATGAGCTTTCGCTCCGCCGTGCCGATGCTGCCACCATTGAGGTGCTTTGATTTTTTTATCGTCGGCGGTTAGCACACGCTAACTGCGGCATGGAGTAACATATGGCTATCAAGATCGCCCTTGTGGGCAACCCGAACTCGGGAAAGACAACGCTGTTTAACGCCCTGACGGGCTCAAACCAATTTGTGGGCAACTGGCCCGGCGTGACCGTGGAGAAAAAGGAGGGACACCTCAGGGCGCGCGAGGACGTCACGCTGACCGACCTGCCCGGCATCTACTCCCTCTCGCCCTACACGCCTGAGGAGAGGGTGGCACGGCGCTACCTGCTCACCGAAAAGCCCGATGTGATCCTCAACATCGTGGACGCCTCAAACCTTGAGCGCAACCTCTACCTCACCACCCAGCTCGCAGAGCTCGGGATCCCCGTGGTACTGGCGCTCAACCTGATGGACGTGGTCAAAAAGCGCGGCGACCGTATCGACGTGGGGGCGCTTTCGGCGCGCTTCGGCTTTCCCGCGGTACCGATCTCGGCGCTCCGGGGGGAGGGCATTGCCGAGGTCACGGAGGCCGCGCTGGCCGCCGCCGAGGGGAGGGTCCTCCCCGAGGGCTACCGCTTTGGCGGTGCCGTGGAGCACGCGCTGGCCCACATTGAGGAGGCCGTTCTGCACACGCGGCCAAGGGAAAAGCAGCGCTTTTATGCCGTGAAGATCTTTGAACGGGACGAGGAGGTGCGGCGTGAGCTTGGCATTTCCCCTGAGGTGCTCTCTCACATTGAGGAGGACATCAAGGCGTGCGAAGCCGAGCTTGATGACGATGCCGAGAGCATTGTGGTCAACGAGCGCTACCTTTGTGTGGAGAAAAAGCTTTGTGGCGTGTTTACGAAACAGCGGGGCGTGCTTTCGACCTCTGAGAGGATCGACCGCGTGCTGACCCACCGCATAGCGGCACTCCCCATCTTTGTGCTTGTAATGTTCCTTGTGTATTTTCTTTCGGTCACGACGGTGGGCGCGATCTTCACCGACTTTACGACCGACGGCCTCTTTGGCGAGGGCTTTCATCTCGCGGGCGGAAGCGATTACCGCGCCGACGGAGAGAAATACCGCGAGGCCGAGGGGACCGTCCTCGGCTACCTTTCGCATTTGGAGGCCGAGGGGCTGGACGTCTCCGCCGTCCGTGAGGAGCTTGACACTGCGGCTCCCGACTTCCGCCCCACCGATGCCAAGGCGATGCTCGATGCGCTGGATGCCTCACTCCCCGACGATGCGACCTTTACCTACACCGTGACCGATGAGGAAACGCTCCGCGAGGAGACCGTGACGGCCACAGGAGCCGAGTTCACCGCGGCGGTGGCCACGGCGTACATCTTTGGCTTTGTACCGCCCTCCCCTGCCGATTACGGCGTGTTTGTGCCGGGCATTCCCGTGCTTGTCGGCCGCGGCCTTGAGGCGCTTGGGTGTTGGGAGTGGCTCTCCTCGCTGATCCTTGACGGTATCATCGGCGGTGTCGGCTCGGTGCTCAGCTTTGTGCCGCAGATCCTTGTCCTCTTTGCGATGCTGGCCTTTCTTGAAGCCTGCGGCTATATGTCGCGCATTGCCTTTGTGCTGGATCGCCTCTTTCGCAAGATCGGGCTTTCGGGCAAATCGTTCATTCCGCTTCTCGTAGGAACGGGGTGCAGCGTGCCCGGTATTATGGCCTCGCGCACCATTGAGAGTGAGCGCGACCGCCGCATGACGATCATCACGACCTCCTTTATCCCCTGCAGCGCCAAGCTCCCCTTTATCGCCATGATGGCGGGGGCGGTGTTCGGCGGTGCCTTCTGGGTGGCGCCCGTAGCCTACTTTCTTGGGATCCTTGCCGTGGTGCTTTCGGGCCTTATCCTCAAGCGCACGCGCCTGTTTGCAGGCGATCCCGCCCCCTTTGTTATGGAGCTGCCCGACTACCATATGCCCCGCCTTTCGGCGGTCCTTTCCAGCACATGGGAGAGGGGCTGGTCCTTCATCAAAAAGGCGGGGAGCATCATCCTCCTTTCGTCAGTAGCGCTTTGGTTTTTGCTTTCCTTCGGCTTCCCCGAGGGCGGCGGCTTCCGTATGCTCACGGAGAGTGAGATCGACCGCAGCCTTCTGGCCTTTTTCGGGCAGGGGCTGGCGTTCCTCTTTACGCCGCTGGGCTTTGGCAACTGGGCATGCGCCGTGGCCACCGTGACGGGGCTCATCGCCAAGGAGAACATCGTCAGTACGCTTGGCATCGTGTTCGGTGATCAGGCCGGCATTGCCGCCGTGTTCACCGCAGCCTCCGGTCTTGCCTTCCTCGTCTTTAATCTGCTTTGCGCTCCCTGCTTTGCCGCTGTGGGCGCGATCCGCCGCGAGATGCAAAGTGCGAAATGGACGCTCCTTGCCGTTGGCTATCAGACCGTTCTCGCCTTTGCCGCGGCCTTTACCGTCAATCAGCTGTTGGCGCTTTTCGGTGCTCCGACCGTGGGGGCGCACCCCATCCTTGGTGTCCTTGCCATACTCCTTGTCCTTGCCGCCATTCTCTTTCTCGTGTGGCCGACCGCAAGCAAAGGTAAAAAGTGACACCCATGAAGCAAGGTGTATAGTTATGCTTACATTTATCGCAAATAACCTCGGTTCCCTGCTCGTTTTGCTGTGCCTTGGCGTTGGGATCGGCCTTTTGGTCGCGGCCGTTTTGAGAAGGAAGCGGCACGGAGGGGGCACGTGCGGCTGTGGCTGCGGCTCCTGTCCGATGGCGGACAAGTGCCGCCCAAAGGGCAAGGGCGCCGATGAAAAAAAGAAATAAGGAGAATACCGATGAAAAAGATCTTTCGGTTTGAGGGCCTGGAATGTCCCAACTGCGCGAAAAAGCTGGAGGCTGCGATCCTCGCTATGGACGGCGTGACCTCGGCGGGCGTGAACTTCATCACAAAGAAGATGACGATCGAGGCCGACGACGACGGCTTTGATGAGATCGTCGCTGCCCGCGTCACGGCGGGCAAGAGCATCAAGGAAGCCTTTGCTCTCCGCGATTGACATACGCGATTGACATAAAAAAAGAAAACGCCACACCGTGGCGTTTTCTTTTTTTATGCGGAGAGAGAGTATTCTCGCCGTGGGAAAAGCAGAGACGGGCGGGAACTTCCGCCGAGATCCGAACGGCTCTGCCGTTCGCCCTACGGGTTTCGACTGCGCTACGCTCCGCTCAAGATGACACGGCGGAATGACGGGTGAGCAAGCAAAAACGCCACGGTGTGGCGTTTTTGCGAAGCGATACCCCAAGGATAGGGAGAAATGAAGCGAGTGACAACGAGCTGGCATTTTGACCATATCCGCGGGGAGGGCAGGCAACGCAAGAAAGCAAGGTGCAGACGTATAAAAATACGTCAAGCCGCTTTCGGGTGAGCAAAAAGAAAAAGCCACGGTGTGGCTTATTCTTTTTATGCGGAGAGAGAGTATTCTCGCCGTGGGAAAAGCAGAGACGGGCGGGAACTTC
>JAZRAU010000018.1:0-10464 GCA_045634705.1 Eubacteriales bacterium
AACCGAGCGACCGAGCGGGGCGAGGAAGTGTCGCGGAGCCACGCCCCGGGCGCCCGCCCAAGCAAAAAGAGAACGCGCCCTTTTTTACTTACACAAAAGGATAACCCTTGCGGTTATCCTTTTTTTGTTATATGACGTGCACCTCCGAGGGCTCGACGCACGCATAGCATGCGAACCGAGCGACCGAGCAGGGCGAGGAAGTGTCGCGGAGCGACGCCCTGGGCCCCGCCCAAGCAGAGAAAGAACATTTCCCTACCTAAAGATACTTAAAAAAGCACCGCCCATGGGCGGTGCTTTTTCACCTCATCAGCTCCTCGGTGAGACGGAGGATCTCGGGGCCGTGCCTTTCACGCAATCGTTTGATCGCGACGTTGTACGCAGGATAGGCCAAGGCGGCGATGACGCCGCCAAGGGCACCGACGGCACTGCCGACAAGGAGCGCCGCGACCTTGTGAGTACCGAAGATGGCACCAAGCTCGGTCAGACAAAGACTCATGCCGAAGCCAAGGATCAGCACGCCGATCACCCCGAACGCAATGGCGACCACCTGTGCCGTACCGGTGACACGGGCATCGAGACGGCGGAGCCGCGCCATTTTGTCCTCGCCCCCCGTCGGTGTCGTATATTTTTCACGAATGCGCTTGATCTCCGCCTGCTCCTTTGCAGAGTAGGTATAAGAAAAGCCGTTGTCCGAATGGTACGAATGATACTTATGATCCATGTTCCACCTCATATTTTAACTTTCTCAATTGTTTTGTGCCTTTTACGATCATGCCCAGCGCCATGGCGAGGACCGCGCCCGTAACCGCAAGGCCAACGCTCCCCAGCATAACCTTCTGTTCCGTGACGGTCATCGTTCCTTCGCTGAAGGTCGTCAGCAGGGTGGATGTCAGTGTCAGCATTGACACGCAGGCTGCGGCAAAGCTGATAGCCTTTGAAGCAGAAAACACGGGGCTGTTGTATCTTTTGCTTTTTACCACGTTGACAATGGCTACGGAAAAGGCGGCGAAGGTATAGGCTGCCATGGCGATCGCCGTGATCATATGGTGCTCAAAGGTTCTGTTCCAATACACCATAAAGAAGATAATGACGGCAAGAGCCAGAGTCATCAAAAGAAACACCCCACCACAGGCACGGTATTTACGTAGCTCGCTCTTCATCCGTTCGCCGGGAGCGTATCCTCTCACATGCAATAGCAAAAAGAAGCGCATAACAGCAAGACAGAGGTAATAGATGCCAAGAGAGAAAAACCAGACGGTGTGGTGGTAAAACCCAAGCCACAGATGAAAGCCCCCATACAAGGCGTTCCCCACAAGCGAGCCGTAGAGCGAAGCATTGACACGCAGGCGTGTATCGTCCCGCCACAGTCTTATATACTTGTTTTCCTTTTTGAAGGCTTGCCATGCATGGATGATCTTAGGAATTTGGAAGCACCATATCGTCAATGTGTAGGCGGCAAGGGCATAGGAAATATAGGCAAGTACCGAAGCCGTACCGACAAACACCATGGAGCCGACAAGCAACACCGCTGCTACGGGAGCAAAAACGGCCCTTATAGCCATGGGCGGAAACAGCAAGGCTTTACCGACTTTCTTCCAATCCACCTATTGCCCTCCTGATCTTGACCATAAAGGTAGTGCCGACGCCGACGGCGCTCTCAACGCCGATCTCACCCTGCATAATGTCAACCACGCGCTTGACAAGTGCAAGCCCAAGACCGTTTCCCTCTGTAGCGTGAGAGGTGTCACCTTGATAAAACTTTTCAAAGATGTGGGCGCCCACCTCGGCACTCATGCCGCACCCCGTATCCGACACCCTGACAGTGGCGTACGCCTCGTCCGCTGTCAGCGAGAGGCTGACCCTGCCGCCGTCCCCGGTAAACTTGAAGGCGTTGGATAGGAGGTTGTTCCACACGAGCGACAGAAGCTCCGCATCAGCATAAACGAATACGCCCTCGGCGATTGCGGCTTCAATTTCAATATTCCTTCTTTCCCACACGCTCTCGTATTGGAGCAGGGACTCACAAAGCTGCTCGCCAAGGTCAAAGGTGGTGTGAGCCGGATAGATGCTTTGGTTTTCCAGGCGGTTGAGCTTTAAGATGTTGGTCATCATATCGGCAAGCCGCCGCGAGGCCTCCGTAATGGCATGCGCGTACTCCACGCGCTTTTCCTCGGAGAGACCGGGCGCGGCGAGAAGCATCCCATAGTTCTGCATCACGGCAAGAGGGGTCTTCATCTCGTGGGAGACGTTGGCGACAAAGTCGGTGCGGAGAGTCTCCACCCCCGACAGCTCCTCAGCCATTTTATTGATGCACTCGATGATCTCGTTAAAGCTGTCGTCCGTGCCCAGGTGGGCGATGGGCTTAACACGAACGGTAAAATCACCCGCGATCATCCGTTCGGTGGCCTCGGTAATCTTAACCACGGGGCGCTCCACCGTGAATTTGCGGCGCAGATAATCCACGAAGGCCATACCCGCGCTAATGAGGATCACGTTCATCATCGTTGCCTTGGCGGCGGCCGTGATCTCCTCCTCTGTGAACCTGTGACCGATCGTGCTCTGGAGCGTTGAGGTGAAAAGCATCAGACAGCAGGTGATGACCGCCGCCACCATAAGGAAGAAGATGAAAAAGCTGCTGACCGTACCGATGATCTTTTTTGCGGTCCTTTCGCTTTTCATTTGATCACCGCCTTGTAGCCAAGACCGTGCACGGTCACGATCTCAAAGTCATCACACGCCGAAAGCTTCTGGCGGAGCTTCGTCATATACACATCCACTGTCCGCGTCCCCGATTGCGTGTCCACGTCCCAGAACTCGTCCATGAGTTGAGTGCGCGTAAAGGTCTTTTTGGGGTAGGACAGAAGCTTGTAGAGAATGTCGAATTCCCGCGCGGTGAGCGCGATCTCACAGCCGTTCAAAACGGCGCTTCTCTCATCGGCATCCATCACGAAGGTGCCGACCTCAAGGCGGCGACTGGCCGCGATCTTGGAGCGACGGAGCAGTGCCCCGATCCGGAGGAACAGCTCGTCAAGATCGAGGGGCTTGGTCATATAATCGTCGATGCCGATGCGGTAGCCCCGTTGCTTGGACGCGAAATCGTCACGGGCGGTCATAAAGAGGATCGGGATATCGGCGTTCAGTGAGCGCACGGTCTTGGCGAACTCAAAGCCGTCAATGTTCGGCATCATGATATCCGAAACGATGCAGTCAAACGTCGTCTTATACATCTCGTCATAAGCGCTTTCCGCATCAAGGCAGCCGACCGCCTCATAGCCGCTGGTATTCAGAAACGCACACACCGAGCGATTGAGATCACGGTCATCCTCAACAACTAAAATTTTGAACATAGCCCCTTCTCCGTTCTTATTTTTCTTACACCATTATACCACCGAAATGTTAACGTTTTGTTTGCGCCCTTGGCGTTTTGCAAAAAAATCAGGCACTCATGAAGACATGATGCCTGATTTTTCAAAGCCTTTATTTTTTTGCGGCGTTGATGCGCTCCTCGGCGGCGGCGCGGCGCTCGTTGGCCTTTGCGATCTGCTCGTCTCTCTGTGCCTGGAACACGGCCTCGCGGCGGGCGGGATCGCCCATGGCCTTGGCCTCCTCCCACTGTGCACGCGACTCGGCCTTGGCGGCGGCCCAGTTGGCCTTGTCCACCTCATGCTGCGCCTTGGCGCTTCTCTTCATGTCACCGAATGCCTTCTTAAAAAATGCCTTGATACCCATTGTAATATTCTCCTTTGTATATGTTTTTTGTGATGTGATTTTACCTTGCGATTGTTTTCTGTTTTTTTGCGAAATATTTTTGTTTTGTTAATCCTTAAATTTTATTTTTCTCCGTCCGAGCCGTCGATCTTATCGCAGAGGGCCGTGATCTCGCCCTTATACCTTTTGCGGCGCTCCGCGAGCAGTCTTTTGTACAGCGCGTAGGTGGTGCTGACCATACCGATCCCCGCCGCGCCGATCGCGATGCCAGGAACCATAGCGCTACCGATGACCTTCATCGCAAGGCACATTCCCGTCCCCAGCACCAGAGAGCCGGCCGAGCCATAGGAATACGCAAAGATCTCGGCCGGACGCTTGATGCGGGCGTGGAGCTTGCGAAGATCGTCTAGCTCGGTCGCCGTTTTCTCGGTGTACTCGGAGCGGATCCTTTCGAGAAGTTTTTGTTCGTTTTGCTTCATGGAATTTTCCTCACTTTCGTTTGTTGTGATTCCATTGTAGCGCCCTCTCTTTGCGGTTTTGCTTCCGAAAGGTTTACAAAATGTTATAAAACCGCCCTTCAAGGATTTTTTTCGTTCTTTTTTCTCTTTTCCTTATGCCGGGATCTGTATTTTCCGTACAACTCCCGCAAGACACCAAGCGTTTTTTCATCGCGCGGAAAGATCCACCGTAAAAGCCCCATAGCGATCAGGGCCGTCACAATCTTTTCCGGAGAGATCGGAAGCCACAAAAACGTCAAATAGGCGCCGGCAACGGCGACCATCCAGGCGACCTCATAATACGTTCCTATGCCAAGCAGGATATACGACCAGCCGTTGGTGATGATCCAAGCGATCCCAAAGCATAAAAGCAGCCGAGGGTTCCCGAGAAAGCGGAGGAGCTTTCTTAGTTTTGACTTCAAATCGCTTCTCCTTCCCAACGGTTACAGCATAGGAGCAAAGATCCTGACCACCGAACGGACAAAGCGAGTGAGGGGGCCGGTCTTCAGCATGTCGGGCGTTACCTCTATGGAGCCGGCCATAGTCGCTTCGATATCCCTTTTCATATCCCCAAGGCACTCACAGCGCCACATCCATACCCCGTTCTCAAAGTGGTGGACAAGGCTGCGGTAGTCGAGGTTGATCGTACCGATCATGGCGTAGGCATCATCGGCGATATAGCTTTTGGCGTGGATAAAGCCGGGCTTGTACTCGTAGACCCTCACGCCTGCCCTCATCAGGCGCTGATAAAAGCTTCTCGTCATGCCAAAAACCAGGCGTTTATCGGGTATGTGCGGAACGATAATGCGGACGTCCACCCCCCTGAGGGCGGCGTTTTCAATGCTCCCGCACAGCTCGTTATCAATGATAAGGTAGGGCGTTGTCATATACATATACCTCGTGGCAACGGCCAGCATATTCTGAATGACGCTCTTGCCGACACGGCGCTCGTACAGGGGGCGGGGGCCGTCACCGAACGGGATCACGTACCCCTCGGCCGTGATGCCGCCTCCCCGAGGATAGAGCGCGGGCGCGGCCTCGGGGAGCTGCTTTGCGCCCATACCGTAATCGGTGAGAAAGAGACGCGTCAGCTCAAAGACGGCCTCTCCCTCAAGACGGAGGGCCGTGTCCTTCCAATGGCCGAAGCGCTTTGTGACGTTGACGTATTCATCGGCAATGTTCACGCCGCCCGTGTAGCCCACGCGGCCGTCGATCACCGTGATCTTGCGGTGGTTACGGTTGTTGAACTCACTGTCGGCGTTGCCGCGCAAACGCGAGAATGGGCGGGCCTCAATGCCGAGCTTTGCCAGCTGCTTGTGATAATTCCCGGGGAGCGTATTCATACAGCCGATGTCATCGTAAAGCACCCGCACGGTGACACCGGAGGCGGCCTTGCGCTTCAAAATCTCAAGGATCGAGCCCCAAAAAACGCCCTCCTCAATGATGAAATACTCCATAAAGATAAAGTGCTCGGCCCTCTCAAGGTCGGAAAGCATCGCCCGCCACAGCTCCTCACCGAGGGAATAATAGGTCTGCCGCGTGTCACAAAACACACTCGCGCCCGACACCGAGCAGAGCATTCTGGCCTGTGCCGCGGCGTGGGCATCCTCCCTCTCCAGGGCGGCAAGGAGAGGGGCGGAGTCCCGCTCATACCGATAGCGCCGAAGCTCACCGAGGCGGCGGATAAATTTCTTTTGGAGCTTTCGTGAATAAAACAGAAAGTACAGCATAAACCCCGCAATCGGCAAAATGAGAACGAATAACAGCCACGGTACCTTGTAATCGGGATTGTCGTCCGAGGCGATGATCTTCAGAACGCAGAAGACCTGTGTAAGGAACGCGGCCACGTAGAAGTAGGGGACGTAATAGCAGCACGCCACCACAACACCGATGATTGCAAGTATTTCAAAGAGAGAAATGAGAACGGCAAGAATATAGCGGACGGGAATATAGTTATATTCCCGCTCGATCGTCGTCTTACCCGTTTTGACCTTATACTTCTTTTTCATACCCTACCTCCCGAATACAATGTACCAATATTACACCTCAATTATAACAGGGGGTTGTTTCGGGAAGATTGGCAATTTGTTTTTATTTTGTTAAAGACGGCGCTCGGCAGTCGAACAAAAAAAGAGCCACCCGTGGGTGGCTCTTTTTCCTATCCATTCCTTATCAATTCCCGGCGAAGATGACGTCGGCGTTGCCGATCGCGTACAGGAGCAGGCAGTTGCCGTTGATCTTTCCCTCGGCCTTCGCCTTATCGTATCGGCTGGTGTCCTTGACGCCGTTCTCCTCCTCGATCAGGTCGTCCTTGAGATCAAAGGACGAGGAGTAGCAGGCGATGAGGGCGGTGGGAGCGCCGTATTTATAGACCGTGATGAAGCTCTGGTCATCAAGATCGTCGATCTCCTCCTCGGTGTAGCCGAGAAGCGTGAAGAACGCCTTGACCTTCTCATTCGATGCGAGCGTAACGGTAACGTCGTAGCCCGCCTCGGTATACGCTTTAACGAGCGAATCCTGCTTTTGGCAGCTGACAAGCGAAAGGAGCAAAAGGACGGCCACAAGGGCAACGGCGGTAAATCTTGTGATTTTTTTCATGCTGTATTCCTTCTTTCTTTGGTGTACCGCTCTGCGGTTCTATCTATATTATAGAGAATTATTCTCAATAAGTCAATAGATTTTACCAAAAAATTTTTCTTTTTCTATCGTTCCCCGCGGCAAGTCCTCTTATCCCCTCACTCGACGAGAAGATACCCGACGTCCGAGAGCGTCTCGGGATCGGCGGCAAAGCCGAGGCTTTCGCCGTCAAGGCTGTTGAGCGAGGCGAGCGAGGCGACCGTGGTGTGGTAGCGCTCGGCGATCGACCAGAGGCTGTCGCCCTCCTCGGGATAGACCACGGTGATGACGCCCTCGCGCACGGGGTAGGCGGCGTCGCTCACGGGGCGCACGCTCTCCACCACCGTGAGGGGCGTGGGCACGTACGCCACAAGCAAGAGGCGCAGCTCGGTATCGTCGGCGTAGCCCGCGTCCTCAATGCGGCCGCGAGAGGAAACGGCGCTGACGCAGCACTCGTACCTCACATCGCCCCCCGTGGGCACGGAAAGCTCGGTCTCAAGACGGAAGGGGTGGGTGTACTCCACCGCGTGGCAGGGCACCTCGGTGTCCTCGCCCGTGGGAATTCCCGCAAGAAGCATGCCGACCTTGACGTCACCCAGCACCACAGCGCGGCCGCCCTCCGCCGTGATCTTGCGTACGGTGGCCGTGGCGGCGGTATCCAGGACGGTAGAAGCGCGCTCCTCCCCCGTGGCGGCGGTGCTGCCGCTGACGGTATAAGAGGTGCTGACCGAGCCAAGCGAGCGCTCGGCGGTGTAGGTACGCGTGGCGGTCTCCAGAGGGCAATCGGTGGAATATACACCGAGAAGGGGCGTGCTTTCCACATTCTTCACAAGGCGCGCCTCGCACTCGACAGCGCCGTCCAGCTCAAGGCGCGTGCCGCCCTCACCGTCCGACGCAGCGCGGACCGAGAGAGTGGTCGGGCGGCCGCTGACAAGGGGTACATCGGCGCTTTCCGCCCCCTCCAGCGTGATCTCACGCTCGACGGGGATCCTTGAGGAAAAGGTCATGGGGGCGCCGTCCCGTCCGAGGGCCACCACGCGGACGTTCGCGTTGCCGCGCAGGGTGAGCGCACCGCCCGAGGCACGGCACTCAGTGGGCTGAAAGCTGCCGTCACAAAAGAGGGGGCGCACCTCATCGGGGGCCATGCCCGCCACGGAATAGGAATCGTAAATGGGGATCTCTCCCACCTCGGCCACAAGGGTCCTTCGGTGAAGGACGGGACGGGTGAGGCACTCGTAGCCCTCGGTCGCTGGGGGCGTAAGCTCGGTACGCTCTATGAGGTGAGGGCGGCATTTGAGGGTGGAACGAAGGAAGATCTTGCGCGGTCCGCCAAGACGGCAAACGGTGGACTCCACCTCGATATCCGCATACGCGGCGGCGGGGGCACCCGTGCCGCGCATCCGACACGCCACCGTGTAATCGCCGTTCAGCGAGGCGGCCGAGAGGCGGCCCTCACCGTCGGTATAGATGACGGTATAGCTAACGATGCCCGAAAACTCGCAGCTGCCGTCCTCCACGTACTTTCCCGAGGGAATGGCGCGGGCATCGATCCTTTTTATCCTGCGGATCTCGGGCATGTAATCGGGGAGCGTGTGCTCGGCACTCGCCTCGGCGGTGACCGTCTCACGGCAGGCATCGCTCTCGATGCAGCCGCCAAAACGCTTGCTTTCGTTCTGTTCCATGCTTGTTTTCTCCTTTGCACTCGGCATCTGCCGTCATTCTTGCTACCACTTTATGCAAGGGGCGGCCTTTTTATGAAGGGGACGGAGAAAAATTGCATCTTGCGCTCGCCTTATTAATATGATATAATAAGCTCGTTATGCTTCAGTAAAAAGCACCTCTATGAAAAAGAGAGCCCCTTCCTTTTTGCGGCCGACTTTTTCCGCCTGAATGAGCATCGGGGCAAGACCCTGCCCGAGATGCCCACGCCGAAGAAGCAAAGATGCACAAATTCCGGTCTTTATCAACAAGCATGGATACCGTGGGGCGCTTCTCCATACCATAGGGGCACCACCCTGAATGACTATATCATTATTTTAGGAGAATCTTATGGAAAAGCTAACGCGTAAGTTCGGCCTTATCACAGCCATTTGCATGGTCGTCGGCACGGTCATCGGCTCGGGCGTGTTCTTTAAGGCGCAAAACGTGCTTGATGCCACGGGCGGCAATATGCCCCTTGGCATTGCGGCATGGGCCATTACCGGTCTTATCATGATCATCTGCTCGGCGCAGTTTGCCATTATGGCGACCAAGTACGAGAAGGTCAGTGGCGTTGTCGACTACGCCGAGGCCACCTGCGGCCGCGGCTTTGCCTATTACCTCGCCTGGTTCATGGTCACGATCTACTACCCCGCCATGACCTCGGTGCTTGCCTGGGTCTCGGCCCGCTATTTCGGTGTGATGTTCGGCTGGTCGCTCGTCAGCCCTCAGGTCATGGCACTTTCGGGCTTCTTCCTTGTGGCCTCCTACACCGTGAATGCCCTCTCGCCGAAGATCGCCGGAAAATTTCAGGTCAGTGCCACCGTCATTAAGCTCATCCCTATCACGCTGATGGCCATCATCGGTACGATCGTCGGTGCCTTCCGCGGCACTCTCGGTGAGAACTTCACCACCGTGGTCGGCGAGGCCGTGGGCGGTGTTGGCGGCGGTCTCTTTGCCGCTGTGGTCGCTACTGTCTTTGCCTACGAGGGCTGGATCGTTGCCACCTCGATCAACGCCGAGCTGAAGAACCCGAAGAAGAACCTGCCTCTTGCGCTCGTCATCGGGGCCGCGATCGTCGTTTTAGCGTATATCCTCTATTATATCGGCGTTGCCGGCGGCGCCTCCACCGAGGTGCTCATGGATCCCAACCAGGGCGCTCCCGTAGCCTTCTCCAACATTTTCGGTAAGGTGGGCGGCGTGTTCCTCAACATCTGCATCGTCATCTCCTGCCTTGGTACGCTCAACGGCCTTATGGTGGGATCGACGCGCGGTATGTACGCCATTGCGGCCCGCAATCAGGGCCCTGCCCCCGCAACCTTCCGCCAGATCGACAAAACCACCAACGTGGCCACCAACTCCTCGATCTTCGGTCTTTTCATCTGCGCGGCCTGGCTCCTTTACTTCTACGGCGCTAACCTTGAGCCGAACGGCGGCTGGTTCGGGCTTTTCTGCTTTGATTCGTCCGAGCTTCCGATCGTCACCATATACGCCCTCTATATCCCGATGTTCATTCTGTGGATGAAGAAGGAAAAGGATCTGCCGGTCTTCAAGAGATTTGTTCTTCCCTCCTTTGCCATTCTCGCCTGTGCCTTCATGGTGTTTGCTGCGGTGTGGGCGCACGGCGTCACCCCCTTGCAGAGCTCGGAGACCTTTAAGTTTCCCGTGCTTTTCTACCTCATCATCTTCGCCGTCGTAACGCTTGTCGGCTTCCTTTTCTCGGATACCTTCAAGTATAAGATCCTCAAAAAGCCCTGCCCCGCGGCAGAGGCCGAGGACACTGCGGAAGAATAAAAAAAACACAAAAAACGCCGCTGCCATGCAGAGGCGTTTTTTGTGGTAGCCGAAAAGCAAGAGCGCAACGGTTGCCCTCCGAGGTGACGGAGAGCACAAAATTGCCCCGCGGCCCTCACGGAGGAAATTTCGAGAAGAAATTGCCGATCCC